>CASFZT010000076.1 GCA_949299215.1 uncultured Ruminococcus sp. | reverse complement strand
AGCCAAGACCATAGTCACCTGTTGACGCAAAACAGTATTCACAGCGCAGATTGCAGTCCTGCTCGACAAGCAGACACATAGCTTTTATGGGAGCAGGTACGGAGTAAGCTGCGTATTTTTCGTAATCATCATCGGAGAAGAGTATTTCGTTTCGGAAAAGCTCCACGACCTCTTGGTAACAGGAGCGTATTTCGTCGGGCTCATAAAATCTGGAGAGCTTTTCGATGACCTTTTCCGGACATTCATCTGAAAATGGGGGTTCTACATTGTCAAGCATATCATAAGTAAGCTCGTCCACAAGATGAACGCCGCCGCTGTTTACATCAAGAACAATGTTGTAACCGTTGAGCTTGTATTTATGTATCATATAGAAAAAACCTTCTTTCGGTAAGGAAAAATGCAATTATAAAATTAAGTATCCCAAGCCGTAAAGCAGGGATACGTGGACATCAGATAAAGAAAAAATGTAATGCAGAGGGAGAATAGCTCATCCCCTCTGCATTGTTAAGCCGTGAAACTTACTTTTCACACTTCTGATTTGCAACAGTGCAGGAAGTTTTGCAAGCGGACTGACAAGATGCCTGGCACTTGCCGCAGCCGCCCTTAGCAGCAGTTTTCTTAAGATTAGCATTGTTAATAGTTTTGATATGCTTCATAGGAAAAACCTCCAATAAAAAATAATTTATATTATTATATCACAATAAACTACAAATTTCAATAGTCATTTTAACGAAATCTTCTGGGTGAGTTTACACCAACTATACCTCCGGCTACGGAACAGACTATTATTATTAACATTTTTGCAACAATACCGCCCGATGAGAAACTTCTTACGAATATAATTCCAAGCAGAAGAATAAGCAGAAAAACTATTCCGCCGCATACCAGTCCAATGAGAATACCCTTGTGCCTGCGCCGTTTTCCGGCTATGTATGCAGCAGAAAAGCAGCCTGCCGAAAGTGCCGTACCGGATAAAGCGTACAGTGCTTCATCGGAAAGATCAAGTTTTGATGATATTGCCGAAAAAAACAAAAGACATAAAAAAATCACCCCGAGAAAAACAAGTACAGCATTGATAACAGTGCCGATAAGCTCGTATTTCTTTTTGGAAAGCGTATTTCTGCGGACGCTTTGAACTTCGGAAGAAGCAAGACCCCTGTGCATATAAAAACCCCCTTGCGGCTGTTTGTTAATTTTATGCGTCGCAAGGGGAAAATATTCTGATGGACGTTGTGCGGATATTATTTCTTATCCGATTTTTTTGTGGATTCCTTCTTGGAAACTTCTTTCTTTGTGGGAGTTTCCTCAACAGCGTCGTGGATAGTTGCATTTTCGGAGATAGCCCAAAGCTTTACTCTTATCTTGCTACGGTCGCTGCCCGTTTCGATAACAACTGTGTCCTCGGTTTTACGAACAACGATACCTGTGATACCGCCAATAGTTGTAACTTCGTCACCGATCTGAAGACTTTCTCTAAGCTGCTTGGCTTCCTTTTCTTTTTTCTTCTGAGGCTTGATCATGAAGAAGTAGAAAACTAAGATCAGGATAAGAATAGAGAATACGAAATAGAGAACCTGTCCGGTGGTGCTTGCCATTAATTCGCTTGACGCATCGGCAGAAGAAGTTGCTGTTGCAAGAATATTGATCATAATAAAAATTTCCTCCTTAAATATATGTTGCTCATACAATAAACATTATACCATTTTTTTTAACAGCTTGCAAGTGTTTTTTATAATTTTTATATAACTCAGTCAAGATGTTTCCCGCCTCTAAGGCGTCGGCAAAATCAGATGTTAATCGGGCAGTTATTGAGTACGCACTATTTACTATTCATTCTCGGCAGCATATTTTTCACGCAGCTTGCTTTCCTGTTCTGTCTGTATATCCGGATATGCAGAAAGCATTGGTATTGCGTCGGTGTCTGTTTTCTTTATACGTCTTGCGACATAGTTCTTAGTTATAGCGGCAACAACGCCGGAAAGTGAAAGAACGCCAATGAGATTTGGAACAGCCATAAGACCGTTGAGAGTGTCTGTGATATCCCACGCAAGAGTGAGATTCATTGTTGCACCGACAATTACGAATAAAACGAATATGGCCTTGTAAATGATGGTAGCTTTTGTTCCGAAAAGATCCTTAGTGCCGTAGAATGACCAGCCAAGAACGGTTGAAAATGCAAAGAAGAGAGTAGATATGGCAATGAATATGCCTGCACCGCCGTGCAAGGTCTTTGAAAAAGCTTCCGTTACAAGCTGAGTTCCCTGAAGATCAACTGTAACAAGACCCGTTTCAAGATCGACAATACCTGTTGACAGAATAGAGAAAGCAGTAAGAGTGCAGACGATGAATGTGTCAAAGAACACCTCAAAAATACCCCACATCCCCTGAATAACGGGTTCCTTTACATCGGAAGCGGAGTGTACCATTACGGATGAGCCTAGACCTGCTTCGTTTGAGAAGATACCTCTTTTAAGACCCATAGTCATGGTTTCCTTGATTATAGCACCGCTTATGCCGCCCGCAGCAGCGTCAAAACCGATAGCTGATCTGAATATTGCGGTAAATACGGCAGGTATCTGTTCAAAATTCATAAAGAATATGATAAGAGTTCCGACGATGTAAATGACCGCCATGAAAGGTACAAGCTTTTCCGTTACACTACCTATTCTTTTTATACCGCCAATGAGAACGAGAGCAAGTATAACGGCAAGGAAGATACCTGTTGCGAGAGGCGGCATCTCAAAACCAAACAAAGGAACGAAAGCTGTCTGCATGGCGGTTGCAATATTGTTTACCTGCGCCATATTTCCTATGCCGAATGAGGCGGATATACAGAATATTGAGAAAAGTACGGCGATGGGCTTTGCGAGATGGCGTAAAAATTTACGGTCTTTAAGTCCGTTGCTGATGTAGTACATAGCGCCGCCGGACCATTCGCCCTTTTCATTTTTGATACGATAGTAGATGCCGAGAACATTTTCCGAAAAGTTTGTCATCATTCCGAAGAACGCCGAGACCCACATCCAGAAAACGGCACCGGGTCCGCCGACAGCAATGGCAGTTGCAACACCTGCAATGTTTCCCGTACCGATAGTTGCCGCAAGCGCTGTAGAAAGCGCCTGGAATTGAGTGATAGCTTTGTTTTCTTTGGTTTTTCTTACGCTTTTCTTTTTGAATATGGCAAGAAAAGTTTCATTTGATACGAATTTTGCGTATACAACATGAAAAAATCCTGTTCTTATTGTAAGGTAGATACCCGTGCTGAGAATAAGAACAAGCATGGGTATACCCCATACAACGCTGTTTATTTTTCCGTTTATTTCGGAAATAATGTTTGTAATTTTATCCATAATCACTTACCTGTATATTTTACTTCCTTATTTTTCCTTGAAAATAAAAAGATATGTTAATTATAGCATGAATTACATATGATAGCGTTAATATTCTGTAAATTGTCAAAGAAGATACTGTTTTTACGTTTTAAAAACAGCTTATTTTCTGTCTATCTTGTTTTTTATCTGCTGCATACGTATGTCGAGCCTGCTGATATCCTCGGCACAAAGACGCAGTTCTTCCGAGATCGCAGCCGAGTCGTCGCCTAAGTCCTTTTTGTATTTTACCTTGTGCTCAAGGCTTGCCCAGAAATCCATTGCGATCGTGCGGAACTGCACCTCAACGGGCATATGCTTGGTTTCGTTGGCAAGGAAAATGGGGATATCCAGTATTAGATGCAGACTGCGGTAGCCGTTCGGCTTTGGATTTGCAATGTAGTCCTTGCGTTCAAGGAGAGTAACATCATCCTGACTGCAAAGCTTGTCCGCAAGAGTGTATATGTCATCGGGAAATGAGCATATAACACGTATGCCTGCAACATCCCTGAGATTTTTTTCAATGCTTTCCAAAGTGTATGGATATGACTTGCGGCGCAGCTTTTCTGCAATGCTTTCCGGAGTTTTTAATCTGCAATGGATAGATTCAAACGGATTGCTTTCGCTTTCCAATGACAGATCCATGTTAAGTACACGCAGCTTAGTTTCAATTTCAAGCATGGCACAGCGATATTGATTCATAAGCTTGATAAAAGCATTTTTTGTTTTTACCAGATTCTTGGATGTGTCATTTTGTGTAAGTAATTCAATATAGAAATTATTTTTTTCCATTTATCATTCTCCAATATGTTTTTTAAGGCAATACCGTACAGAGCTTGTGCGGTATTGCCTTAAAATTATAACACATATTCCGACGTTTTTCAAGAAAAATCGGCGGACAATATAATAAGCGTTGGGAATTCTTTGTAAGTGTATGATTTTTGCTAAGTATATCTGCGATTTTTGGGCGCTTGTATCATCAGATGTGCTGCATAGCTTAGTTCTTTGAAATATGTTCAGCATAAATAATTTCTTCATGAACTTACGGACGTAAAAGGTTTATTTCAAAAGCTTTTTAAGCCTGTTCATAGCCTCGATAGTGTTTTCACGTGTTCCGAATGCGGTAAGTCTGAACCAACCCTTTCCGTTTGGACCAAATCCCTCGCCGGGTGTGCCTACGACCTGAATTTCGTTGAGCAGATAGTCAAAAAATTCCCAGCTTTCCATATTGTTCGGACACTTGAGCCATATGTACGGAGAATTTTTTCCGCCGGTATATTTAATTCCAAGTTCATCACAGGTTTCGGTCATGATAGCCGCATTTTCCATGTAGTAATCAATATCGGCATGAGTCTGCGCCTGACCCTCGGGAGTGAATACAGCAGCTGCAGCACATTGTACGGGATAGGATACGCCGTTGAATTTGCTGCCCTGACGTCTGCACCATATCTTGAATACATTTACGGCTTCGCCGTTCGATTTGTATGCTTCAAGCTCCTTGGGGATAACGGTGTAGCCGCATCTTGTGCCGGTAAAGCCTGCTGTTTTGGAAAGCGAGCTTATTTCTATTGCGCATTTTCTTGCACCTTCGATGGTGAATATGCTTCTCGGGAGGTCTTTGTCACGGATAAATGCTTCATATGCGCTGTCAAAAATAATGATGGCTTTTTGAGATATTGCATAGTCCACCCATTTTTTAAGCTGTTCTTTTGTGTATACGGAACCCGTTGGATTGTTTGGCGAGCAGAGGTAGATTATGTCGCTTTTTACATTTTCATCGGGTATTGCGGCGAACCCGTTGCCCTCATTTGATGATGCATATATGATCTCCTTGCCGCTCATTACGTTTGAGTCAACGTATACGGGGTAGGCTGGGTCAGTGATAAGTACAGTATTGCCGCTTCCGAATATGTCAACGATGTTTCCGCAGTCGCTTTTTGCACCATCGCTTATGAGAATTTCGTCCGGATCAATGTCCGCTCCCATTGTTTTATAATATCCCGAAACAGCATTGCGCAGGAAGCCGTAACCTCTGCCGCTGTCCTCATAGCCACGGAATGTTTCACGGTGTCCCATTTCGTCCGCACCCTTTTTCATTGCCTCAACAACAGCAGGTGCAAGAGGACGTGTAACGTCTCCTATACCCATGCGGATAAGCTCCTTGTCGGGGTTGGCTTGGCGGTAAGCCTTGATTTTTTTTGCGATATCTATAAAGAGATAATTCTCCTTTAAATTTGAAAAATTTTCATTGATTAAAGCCATGAAAAAAATACTCCTTTGTATTAAGGCAATAACCTGTATTGCCCAATATGATTATGTTTTATACGTCAATTTCGCCCGTAAATACAGTTTCCGCAGGACCGCACATTATTACACGACCGTTGCTGCGGTAGGTTATCCTTAAATCACCGCCACGCAGCTTGAGCGTTATCTCGGTGTTGCGATTGCAGTATCCATTGAGAACAGCCGCAACCGCAGTTGCACAAGCACCTGTGCCGCAAGCCCATGTTTCACCCGAGCCACGTTCCCATACACGCATTTTGAGAGTGGTTTTGTCTATTATCTCACAGAATTCCGTGTTTACTCTTTCGGGGAAGATAGGATGGTTTTCAAAGGACGGACCGATATTTTCCAGATCAAGCTCGTCTATATTATCGGTAAATAAGACAGCGTGAGGATTGCCCATTGAAACGGCGGTTATTATCCATTCTTTGCCGTCAACGGTGATAGGTTTAGAAATGAAAGTGTCATCGTCATAGTTCATGGGGATTTCAGCAGGCTTTAAAACAGCCTCGCCCATATCAACATCAACAAAAGCAGCCTTGCCGTTTTCTATGTGAAGATGCATTTTCTTGATACCGCTTTTTGTTTCAAGAGTGATGTCGGTTTTGTCTGTAAGACCGTTGTCGTATACATACTTTCCGATACATCTTGAAGCGTTTCCGCACATCATGCCCTCTGAGCCGTCGGCATTGAACATACGCATACGGAAGTCGGCTTTGTCGGACGGCATGATAAGAACAAGACCGTCGCCTCCTACACCGAAATGCCTGTCGCTGACTTTAATAGAAACCTTTTCCGGATTTTCAATATGCTCTTCAAAGCAGTTTACATATATATAGTCATTGCCTATGCCGTGCATTTTTGTAAATTTCATTGTATATGCCCCTTTGATAAACTATATTTCATATGTTTTTAGAATATCTAATGCGATCTGAATTTCAGGAACACGCTGATCCATAGCCCTCTTTTGAATTTGTCGGTGAGCATCAGATTCTGTGATACGCAGATACTGCATCAGAACGCATTTTGCACGGTTAATCTGCTTTATATTATAAAGCTTTGTTTCAAGCTTTTTTCGCTCTTCTTCGTTTTCAAGCAGTTTTTTGCGGGCACGTTGCAATGCCCCGTCCACCGCCTTGTAACTTTTACCCGTGGCGGCGGTAATGTCTTCGTAAGTATATCCTTCCGCAAACAGGTTGAGCACCTGCCTTTCCGTATTGGTAAGTTGACCGTCTATTACCCGACGAATCTTCTGTGCGTATTCCTTTTTGAGCAGTACTTCCAGAGGATTGTCCAGTCCGTCGGGAACTTCGGTAAGTGACGACAACTGCACCGAACCTGCAAGCGCCTTGTTTTTCTCGCTGTTGTTACTGCGCACGGCGTTTACTATCTGCCTGTAAACGCACAGTTTTACAAAAGAGGGAAAACTGCCCTTGTTACCGTCGTAGTTGTTGACGGCATTAAAAAGTCCCAACATTCCTTCCTGCAAAAGGTCGTCCTTGTCGCCCCCCACAAGATAAAAATTGTTGGCAACGGAACGTATCAGTCCCTTATATTGTGCCACTACCGCAGACATGGCTTCGCTGTCGCCCTGCCTTGCCAAAGTTAAAAGATTTTCCTGCTGTTTCATTGTCTTTGTCTGACCGCTTCGTATACCACGATACCGCATGCGACCGATGCGTTCAGCGAATTGACCTTGCCTTTCAATGCAATGGAAATAACCCCGTCGCACAGTGAACGCGTCAGTTTACCCACGCCGCTGCCCTCGCCGCCTATGACAAGCGCAACGTTTCCCCTGAGGTCTGCTTGGTACATACTCGCTCCGTCCATATCGGCGCAGTATACCCATACGCCCTCGTCGCGAAGTTGCTTTATCGTGTTGTTGATGTTGGTAACGCGCGCTATCTTGACGTGAGAAACCGCTCCCGCCGAACAGCGTTCCACAGTTTCGTTTACCGCTACCTGTCTGTTTTTACCTATGATTATGCCGTCAACGCCGGCACATTCGCAAACTCTGATTATACTGCCGAAATTGTGAGGATCGGTGATCTCTTCCAGAATGACGAGCAACACGTTGTCTTTGTTGTTGCGCGGAAACAGTTCCTCAACCTCACAGTACGCAAAGTCGGAAACAAAAGCAATACATCCCTGATGTCTGCCCTTGTCGCTTTCGGCGTCGAGCACCGATCTGTCCACCCATTGCACTTTTATTCCCTTACGGCGCGCAAGCGCGACCACTTCCCCTTTGTCGCCCTTTTCCACCATCACCTTCACGGTCCGAACCTGAGGACGCGCGCGAGGATGTGAAACCGTCACGATATGTTCCCCCGGAGCCAGACCGCTGACCCGGATCGGTTTCGTCACGGCTTTCGACTCCGGA
>CASFZT010000075.1 GCA_949299215.1 uncultured Ruminococcus sp. | reverse complement strand
CTGTTTCATCGTTCTCGCCACCTTTATCTTTATCTGTCACCATTATATCATATTTCGTGTCTTTTTTCAATATCTTTGGGAATTTTTAGAGGTTCCCTTAATATATTCCACCAGAAAATATGAGTAGTATTTTACATATCCCGGAATAATAAACAACAGCGACCAAAGTATTATCAGGAGCTGCTTTAATGCCATTGCTCCCACATTTGACATATATTTTCCGTTTCTGAAGCTGTCAAACATTACTCCAACACCGAGCTTTTCATTATAAATGGATTTTTGAAACCAACCCGCAGTACCCATTGTAACAATGTTGATCACAAAAAATGAAAGTATAAAACAAATAAGCGTAACCGCAAGCAATCCGATCAACGTCATAAAAACAGCACCCAGCGTTACAACCGCTTCTTCCTCACTCATATTACTTTCTGCGACAAGTCCATCGTAGGATACCTCGCTTAAAACGTCTCCCACCGAGCTTGCTGCCGATGAAGCACCGTTTACAAATTGAGTGATCGCAGTAAAAAGAAACGCCACTAACACATTGTTCCATTTATTCAGGTTATAATGAGTTTTTGCGTTTTCCTTTATCCTTATTCTGTCAAATCCCATGTAAATTACCCCTTTGCATTAAAATCAAGGCAACACCGCACAGAGCTTGTGCGAAAGATGCGACGTCAGATTTTTCGGCAGATTGTGCAAAAATTTTGCAGGCATACTGTCGTATGTCAAGAAATTTTTGTGAGATATAACGGAAAATCTGCAAGCAGATTTCGTGCAAAGCCGTTATGCGGACTTTGTGCAGTATTGCCTCAAGAATATACAAAACACGCCCGCCCAAAATCAGCTCGGACAGGCGTATTTCTTGAGCTGTTGTTTATCAGATAACTGTTGTGGAATTAAATGTATCGGCACTTACAATTCCCTTTGCAATTGCATCTGCCTTGATCTCCTCATACGCAAAAGCCTTTGCAGCAAAATAATACGGATTAACATAAACTATACCGAGTATGCCGCAAGTAAGTGATGAGAGTATATTCCAACCCAAGAAGCTCAAATCAAGTACAAAAAGATCCATCTTATGTCCGTTCGTCATTCTGTTGCTAAGTTCAATAGCCTCTTTGGCAGATATGTTAGGATTTTCCATCTTAAGATATTCCACCATAAAATATGAATAGCTTTTTACAACGCCCGGAATAACAAAAAGCAACGACCACAGGAATATGTATATATGTTTTAATGCCATTGCACCGACATTAGCAATATAATGTCCGCCCCTAAATCCATCAAACATTTTGTCAAATCCGAGCTTTTCCGTATAAATGGACTTTTGGAACCAAGCCATTGTACCCATTGTAATGGGATTAACTACAAAGAAACTTACAGCAAAGGAAACCAACGATACAATGAGCACAACCACCAAGACAATAATAGCCGCAGCCACCATTGCCTCTTCATTTCCTTCACTCGATGTACCCACTCCTGCACCATTGCTTGATGTGAACGAGTTTCCACTGCTTGAAATCGAACCGCCCGCACCAACTATAAGACTGTAAACAAAAGCAACAAGTACGTTTGTCCACTTGTTCAAATCATAATGCTTCTTAGCGTTTTCTTTGATCCTTATTCTGTCAAAACCCATATAAAATACCCCTTTACATTAAAATTATTATTTATGATATTCAAGCCATAAGCTTGACCATAACCGCCTTTTGTGCATGCAGACGATTTTCCGCTTCTTCAAAAATTTCATTTGCATGAGCCTCAAATACCTTTTCGGCTATCTCCTCTTCACGATGTGCAGGCAAACAATGCTGAACCATTGCGTCTGCATGAGCAGCAGCCATTACCTCGTCATTTACCTGATATCCCTTAAATGCAATACGGCGCTTTTCGGCTTCACCCTCCTGCCCCATAGACGCCCATACATCCGTAAACACAACATCTGCATTTTCGGCAGCCTTAACGGGAGAATCCGTAAGCTCAAAGCAGTCATAGTCCTTTGCAAAATCAAGAACACGGCTGTCCGGATGATATCCTTCCGGACAAGCAACGGAAACTTTCATACCGACTTTAAGACCGCCGACAATAAGAGAATTTGCCATATTATTTCCGTCGCCGATAAAGCACATCTTTAATCCGTCAAACTGTCCCTTAAATTCTCTGATAGTCATCAAATCAGCAAGCACCTGACAAGGGTGACAAAAATCAGTAAGACCGTTGATAACGGGTATAGTACCATATTCCGCAAGCTTTTCGACCTCATCCTGCTCAAATGTACGTATCATAATTCCGTCAAGATAGCGGGAAAGAACTCTTGCAGTATCCTGAACAGGCTCTCCTCTGCCTATCTGAAGATCATTTGAAGAAAGAAACAGCGGATATCCGCCCAACTGATACATACCTGTTTCAAAGGAAACTCTCGTTCTTGTAGAGGATTTCTGAAATATCATGCCCAAGGATTTGCCTTTCAGATGCGGATGGGGTATGTTATGCTTCAGCTCATATTTAAGCTGATCCGCAAGATTAAGTATCTCTATTATTTCATTCGTTGAAAGATCAAGCATTTTAAGCAAATGTTTCATATCAAAAACCACCTTATTTTAATTTATCAACAAATTCTTCTATAAACTTATTAAGTCTTGCAGAACATTTATACGGCAGATTATGCGCCGCATTGTCCCACATATCATATGTACAGCTCGGATTCAGCTTTGCAAGCGCTCTTACGCTCTTTCTTGTTTCAATATCCTCTTTAAGTCCGCAAAGAGCCGCAAGAGGCACTTTTACGTCTGCAAACTCCTGATAATCATCAAGTACGATGCCGTTATCAATTGCCGCCGCAAGGCTGTTTATATTATAATTTCTGCAATACTCCGTATGAAGTCTTTTTTCCTCGCCGTTAAGTCCGAGTGTGACTGCCGTCATATTTACCGTTATCGGATTTCTTACAATACTGTCGCTGCTGCTTATATGATTCATTGCTTTCATAATAGACTCGGGAGTCTTGATAAGCCACGGACTTATCATAACAGCGCCGTTAAAAAGCTTTTCATGCTTACAGAGCAGCGGCAGACAAAGCTGTGCTCCCAAAGAAAATCCGACAAGCGTTACCGGACGTCCGAAAAACTCGGCAAGCTCTGCAATTTTTTTAACTGCAGTATCCGCCTTGAATTCCGTAAGCGCAGATTTTCCGAAGCCGGGCAGATGCGGAATAACAAGAAAATAATTCTTTCTTAATTCATACTGCTTTGCAAATGTATAGACATAATTCTCTCCATGCAGCAAAAAAATTATAGGATTAAATTTATTTCCGTACGTTTCGTAATATATCATAAAATATTTACCTCAAACAAAACAAATCTTTGCATTAAGCGCCTGTAAATAAATTATACACTAATAATAGCCAAATTTCAAGCACTTTGTAAAAAAAGTTTTGCAAAACACTGACGTTATTTCAAAAGCTGTGAAAGGATGTCAATGCCCTTATCTATTTCTTCTTTGGTTATATTAAGCGGAGGTAAAAATCTCAGCTTATCCTTTGCTGTAAGCAAAAGCAGTCCGTTATCTACTGCCACCTTGCATATATCCGCAGCTTTTTTGCTTTTAAGTCTGACTCCTATCATAAGTCCCAGACCGTCA
This sequence comes from uncultured Ruminococcus sp., assembly GCA_949299215.1. Classification (GTDB taxonomy): domain Bacteria; phylum Bacillota; class Clostridia; order Oscillospirales; family Ruminococcaceae; genus UMGS363. The sequence goes on along the minus strand of CASFZT010000075.1, from coordinate 4,393 downwards.
ACGCTTTCAACTTCCGGTATCTGTGCAAGCTTTTCACGGAAATACTCGCTTTTCTCACGAACCTGTGCCAAAAAGCCATCATCGCCCACTTTATTCAGAACGGCAAGACCTCCTGCACAGGCAAGAGGATTTCCGCCGAATGTAGAACCGTGTGTACCCTTTACAAGAACGCCGGCGCACTTTTCCGATGCAAGGCACGCACCGATCGGCACACCGCCTGCAAGACCTTTTGCCATAGTTGTGATATCGGGTTTTACGCCGTAATTCTGCGATGCCAAAAAGCGGCCCGTTCTTCCGGCACCCGTCTGCACTTCGTCTGCAATAGTGAGTATGTCCTTTTCGGCGCACATCTCAAAAATTGCTTCGACAAACTCTTTATCAAGAGGAATAACTCCGCCCTCACCCTGCACAAACTCAAACATTACGGCGCAGGTTTTATCATCTATCTTCGCTTTCAGGTCGTCAATATTATTCGCCTCGGCAAAATCAAACCCCTGCGTAAACGGAAAGAAATAATTATGGAAAACGTCCTGTCCCGTCGCAGAAAGAGTTGTAAGGGTACGTCCGTGAAAGCTGTTTTTCAGCGTAATTATCTTATATCTTTCTGCGTCTTTGCCGTATTTGTCAAAGGAATATTTTCTTGCAAGCTTTATGGCACATTCATTTGCCTCTGCACCCGAGTTCCCGAAAAACACCTTGTCATATCCCGAAACGCCGCAAAGCTTTTCCGCAAAATCAGCCTGCACCTTTGTATAATAATAGTTTGACGTATGCTGGACAGCTCTTGCCTGGGCGCAAACTGCGTCTGCCCATTCTTCATCGCAGTAGCCGAGGGAATTTGTACCTATGCCGCTTCCGAAATCTATGTATTCTTTACCGTTTTCATCAATGGCAGTTCTTCCGTTTCCCTTTTCCATAACAACGTCATATCTGCCGTATGTAGCCATAACATGACTGTTGAATTTTTCTATGGTATTCATATATATGTCATCTCCTTTATTCAATAAGGGGCTTGCCCCGTCATTCAACGTGGCAAGCCGCAGCGAAGCTGCGATTCAGTTTCAGTTGGGGATTGAACCCAACTGAAACTGAATATGGAATCCGCCGCCTTAGAGGCGGGGGGACATCTTGCCTAAGTTATACAAACTGTGTGCCGATACCTTCATTTGAAAGCAGCTCAATAAGAATAGAGTGCGGCTTTCTTCCGTCAATTATAGATGTCTTTTTAACGCCTCGTCTTACAGCCTCAACACAGCAGTCTATCTTAGGTATCATGCCACCAGATATAATGCCCTGTCTTTTCATAAACGGGACATCGCTCACCTGAACGGTAGGTATAAGAGTTGAATCATCGTCCTTATCCTTGAGCAGACCTGCAATGTCCGTCATGAGGATAAGATTTTCCGCTTTAAGCTCCGCCGCAATACAAGAAGCTGCGGTATCCGCATTTATGTTATACGTCTGACCGTCTTCATCACAGGCAACCGTTGAAATAACGGGAACATATCCTGCGTTGAGCGTATCAAGTATCGGCTTTGTATTTACATTTACTATTTCGCCGACATATCCAAGATCGACGTCACCCTGTATCTTATGTGCTGTAAGCATATTTCCGTCAATTCCACACATACCGATAGCCTTTCCCTTATGGCTAATAAGGTGAGAAACCAGCTCCTTGTTTACCTTTCCCGCAAGCACCATTTTTACGATATCAACGGTAGCTTCATCTGTGTATCTGAGTCCGTTTATAAACTTACTTTCAATACCCACTCTTTTAAGCATATCGTTTATCTCGGGACCGCCGCCGTGAACTAAAACCACCTTTACCCCTACGCAGGTAAGAAGCACGATATCGCTCATAACGGCGTCCTTGAGCATTTCATTTGTCATAGCATTGCCGCCGTATTTTACAACGACTATCTTATTATTATATTTTTGTATGTACGGAAGCGCATCAATAAGCACCTGCGAGCGCACTTCATTTGAAATTATCTCCGTATTTCCCATAAAACCTTATTTCCCCCGATCACGAACGATAGTCGCCGTTTATTTTTACATAGTCATATGTAAGGTCACAGCCCCATGCCGTTGCCTGCGCCGTACCGTCATTCAGACTAATGAGTATCTCTATTTCATCTTCGGTGAGTATCTTCTTTGCCTCGTCCTCGGAGAAATCAACACCGGCACCGTTTCTGCATACTGCGATCTTTCCTGCTGCCGAAGCAAAATCGACATCTACCTTTGAAATATCAAAATCAGCCTCCGCATATCCTATTGCGCAAAGAACACGTCCCCAGTTAGCGTCCGCACCGAACATAGCGCATTTGAACAAAGGAGAACGAATAACGCTCTTTGCAACGATTATTGCCGTGTCAAGGTCGGGAGCGGAAGAACAAATGCAGGTAAGAAGCTTTGTAGCACCCTCTCCATCCTTCGCAAGCATTCTTGTAAGATTAGCCATGACCTGATAAAGAGCTGCTTTGAATGTATCAAAAGCTTCGCCCTCTGCTGTTATCTCCGCATTTCCTGCAAGACCGTTTGACATAAGCATACAGGTATCATTTGTGGACTGGTCACCGTCTATCGACAGACAGTTATATGTAACCTTTACTATCCCGGAAAGTGCCTTCTGCAGCATATCGGAAGATACCCCACAGTCCGTTGTGATAAAATTAAGAGTAGTCGCCATATTCGGATGTATCATACCGCTGCCCTTTGCCATGCCGCCCATTCTGCATATTTTCCCATCTATTTCAAATTCAACGGCATATTCTTTCTTAACGGTATCGGTAGTCATGATCGCAACTGCAGCTTCCTCATTTCCCGTATAGGAAAGCTTCTTCACCAGCTCAGGAACGGCATTTTTTATCGGCTCGACAGGAAGTATCTGTCCGATAATGCCCGTAGAAGCAACAACGACCTGCTCCGTTTCAATACCGAGTGCGTTTGCGGTAAGGCGGCACATTTCCATAGCCTTTTCCTCACCGTCCGCATTGCAGGTATTTGCATTTTTGGAGTTTGCGATAACAGCCTTTGCCTTTCCGCCTGTTTTTTCAAGATTGCTCTTTGTAACGATAACGGGAGCGCCTTTTACCTTATTCTGAGTATAAACTCCTGCGGTATTGCACATAACGTCCGACACTACAAGCGCAATATCATTTTTTTTCGTGGAATTTTCCTTAATGCCGCAGTACATTCCGCTTGCTTTAAATCCCTTAGCGGCACATACGCCGCCGTCTATCACCTTAAATTCCATATTCACAACTTCCTTTCGCACGGCTTATTCCAAACCCGTTGCTTCGTCAATTCCCATCATAATATTCATACATTGTACAGCCGCACCGCTTGCACCCTTTCCGAGATTATCAAATCTTGTACATATAAGTGCATGGTCGTCATTTCCAAAAACAAACACCTGCATATAATTTGTATCCTTAAGTGTATTTGCGGCAAGGAATCCGTCCGACAGAACACCCTCGCCCATAAACGGCATTACCTTTACAAAGTGCTGTCCCTCATAATGCTCCGCAAACATCTCCCATATTGCTTTCGGAGTGATCCTCTTCTGCATTGCTCTTAAATGAAACGGTATCGTAACTACCATACCGTTGTAATAGTCGTCAACTATCGGATTGAATATCGGAGGATAAGAAAGTCCCGACACCGCCATCATTTCCTTTATATGCTTATGCTGCTTACCCATAGAATATTGTCTGGGAGAATTATACTCATCGGGCTTATCTGCTCCTTCATACACCGCAATGGTTTTCTTTCCTGCTCCGCTGTATCCCGAAACGGCATGGCAACATATCGGATAATACGGTGCAATGAATCCGTTTTTCACCATAGGATAGGTAATAACATTAAATCCGCTTGCATAGCAGCCGGGAACGGCAACTCTCTTTGAATTTGCTATTTTTGCTCTGTGCTCGATTGAAAGCTCCGGCAGACCGTATGCCCACGCCGGATTTGTCCGATGTGCGGTCGATGCGTCAATAATTTTCGTATGCGGATTTTCCGCCAAAGACACCGACTCCATTGCCGCCGCATCAGGCAGACACAAAAATGTATAATCGGACTCGTTTATAAGTCTTTTTCTTTCAAAGCTGTTCTTTCTCAGCATCTCATCAATAAGTATAAGCTCAACGTCAGTTCTGTTTTTAAGTCTTTCAACTATTCTTAATCCGGTCGTACCCTCCTGACCGTCTATAAAAACCTTATAAGCCATAACAAACCTCTTTCCGTAAAAAAACAACGTCATTTATACAACATAGCAATAAGTATAACCGCCATATATTAACCTATCATCAAGTTTTTATTAATCAATCATAAATATATGCATTTTCGCACCTGATATTCATTAAAATTATGTATATATTCATTTTAAAATGCA
>CASFZT010000074.1 GCA_949299215.1 uncultured Ruminococcus sp. | reverse complement strand
TTATAAGAGCAAAATTGGAAAAGAATTTTGAGGCGTATTTTGCCGACCCGGAATATTCATGTGACAATGCTTCGGGCGTTGCTATTTATGCAGCTCTTAAGGAGAAGTTAATATGAGCAGTATTATAACTGTTTCACAGCTTAACCGATATCTCGCTTCTAAGATCAAAGAAGATAAAAAAATCAATAGAATTTTAATAAGAGGAGAAATATCAAATTTTAAAAACCACACTAAGACAGGTCATTTGTATTTTACTCTTAAGGATGATGAGTGTGCAATTAATGCCGTTATGTTCAAAAGCATGGCTGTGCGTTTGAACTTTGAACCTGAAAGCGGAATGAAGGTTATTATTACAGCTGATGTAAGGGTTTATGAACGTGACGGTGCTTGTCAGCTTTATGTAAACGATATGCAGCCTGACGGGATAGGAAAGCTTTATCTTGAAGTGGAACAGCTTAAAGCAAAGCTTGCAGAGGAAGGCATATTTGATGAAGCAATAAAGAAGGAGCTGCCTTCATTTACGGATAAAATAGGAATTGTAACATCACCAGATGCTGCTGCTTTACAGGATATAATTAATATTATCTCACGAAGATATCCTATTGCAGAAATTGAAATTCATCCATGTCTTGTTCAGGGTGAAAGTGCTCCTGAATCAATATGCAGCGCATTGAAAAATGCTGATAAATGCGGTGCTGATATAATTATTGTCGGACGTGGCGGCGGTTCGCTTGAAGATTTAATGGCATTTAATTCAGAAATTGTTGCAAGATGCATTTACGGTTGCAATACACCTGTAATTTCTGCTGTGGGTCACGAAACTGATATCACAATATCAGATTTTGCAGCTGATTTACGTGCTCCGACACCGTCTGCGGCGGCCGAACTTGCTGTTCCGGATATGAGTATATTGATAGGAATTTTAAATGCAAGAGAAACTCTTATTAACGAAAAGATGTATGCAAAGATAAATAAGGAAAAAGTGAATATTGATCTTAAGGAGCAAATGTTTAATTCCATTATGCCATATAATAAAATTGCATATTTTGTTCGGGTGCTTGATGAAAAAGAACAGCGGTTAAATCTTATTATAAAACATAAAATATCAATTAAGCAGGCGCTTCTCTTACAAAAAACGGCTGCACTTGATAATCTGAGTCCTTTGAAAATTATGGACAGGGGATATTCACTTGTTTATAAGGACGAACAGATCATAAAAAAATCTAAGGAGCTTTCTTCCGGAGATAAAATAAATGTGCGTTTTTCCGATGGAAATATTTCGGCTGTGGTAGATTAAAGGAGAAATATTATGAAATTTGAGCAATCATTAAAAAGAATAGATGAAATAATCGCTGCTCTGGAGAAAGATGATGTTTCGCTTGAGGATTCCTTGAAATATTATAAAGAAGGAACCAAGCTTATTTCAAACTGCCGCAGTGAACTAAAAAAAGCTGAATTGCTTGTTACCGTAAATAACGAGGAGATCGAATAATATGAATTTCAATGGATTGTCTGAAAAAAATGCGGTATATTTTGAAGACTGTATTTCAAAGATAAATACTGCTATTGATAATTATCGCGATTCTCTTTATGCACAGTGCGGAAAGCAAAAAAATGTTGCAGAAGCTATGTACTATTCACTTTCTGCAGGCGGTAAAAGAATACGTCCTGTTCTTACAATGGAGTTTTGTCGTATATGCGGAGGAAATGATGCTCTATCGGCTGCATTGGCGGTTGAAATGATCCACACATTTTCGCTTATTCATGATGATCTGCCTTGTATGGATGATGATGATTTTCGTAGAGGAAAGCCATCATGTCATAGGGCATTTGGCGAAACAACGGCTCTTCTTGCAGGTGACGCTCTTGAAAATGCGGCGTTTAATATTATTGTTAATTTAGAATACAGTGATAAAGTCAAATGCAGTCTTATAAAGGAATTGTCATATGAAACAGGTGTTCTGGGTATGATAGGCGGACAAGTCATTGACACTGAATATTCGGGACAAATGGATGAGGCTTTGCTTTTGGATATGTATCGCATGAAAACAGGCGCACTTCTTAAAGCTGCCTGCAAAATGGGTTGTATATGTGCCTATGCAGGTTTGGAAAAGCTTTTGGCAGCTGATACTTATGCCGAAAATCTTGGACTTGCATTTCAGATAATTGATGATATACTTGATATTGAGGGGTCAAGTGAAGAACTTGGCAAACCTTCCGGAAGTGATGCTGCAAACGGAAAGGTTACTTATGCTTCACTTAACGGCATCTCAAAATCTCGTGAATATGCACAAATTCTTACGGATAATGCACTTGCGGCATTAAATGCTTTTGACGATACAGATTTTTTAAGAGAGTTTACGATGTACCTTCTTGACAGAAATAAATAATGGGGTAAATATAGGCAATACCGCACAAATCCCTCTTGACGGCTTTGCACAAAATCTGACTTTGCATCTTGCGCACAAGCTATTGCGGCATTGCCTATAAAAAACAGCAAGTATGATTTTGATATAGAGTTGAGAAAGGACTGTTTAAAATGATAAAGCTGCAATATAATTATGTTATGCTTACAGCTGTGCTTTCTTGGTTTGCTGCACAGGTTATCAAAACAATAATTAATGCCATAAGGTATAAAAAATTTAATCCTGAAAGGTTGATAGGCTCGGGCGGTATGCCAAGCTCACATTCGTCTTTAGTATGTTCGGCTACTGTTGCTGTGTGCCGTATGTGCGGTGAGGGATCTGTTGAATTTGCACTTATGTTCATACTTGCAATGATAGTAATGTATGATGCTATGGGTGTGCGTCGTGCAGCCGGACTTCATGCTCATGAAATTAATCGTATGAATAAGATATTTGCGATAAAAGGTATTACTACCCTTGATGAAGAAGATGAATCTGTACGCAAAAAGAAAAAAGAGCTCAAAGAATATCTTGGTCATACTCCGTTTGAGGTTTTGGGCGGAGCATTGCTTGGCATTATAATTGCATTTATTATGCCTATGGAGATTAATGTATAAAATGTTTGGGAGAATAATGTGAAAAATAAGGAAATTAATCTTAAATCGCTTGATCTTCCGCATGATCTTAAGAAAATGTCAATAGAACAATGTGAGATTTTATGCGGTAATATAAGGAAAAAGCTGCTTTCTACCGTTATGAAAAACGGAGGGCATCTTTCTTCAAATCTTGGAGTGGTTGAACTTACCGTTGCACTTCACAGAGTTTTTGACTCACCAAAGGACAAATTTGTTTGGGATGTTGGGCATCAGTCCTATACTCATAAACTGCTTACCGGAAGACTTAACGAATTTGATACTCTTCGCATGGATGGTGGAATATCGGGATTTATACGTCCTGCCGAATCAGAACATGATGCATTTATCAGTGGACACAGCAGTACGTCTATTTCTGCTGCTCTTGGAATGTCTGAGGCAATGCGTCTTAATGGTGATACCGAACATAATGCAATTGCAATAATAGGTGATGGTGCATTTACAGGTGGTCTTGCTTATGAAGGACTTAATAATGCAGGCAAAAGTAAATCAAACATCATTGTCATTCTAAATCATAATGAAATGTCCATATCTAAAAACGTTGGTGCATTTGCAAGGTATCTTTCTTCAATAAGAAGGAAGCAGAAGTATCTGAACACTAAAAAAACTGTTGAAAATATATTGAACAAGACGCCTGTCGTCGGTCAGCCAATTAAAAACGTAATCGTATCTTCAAAATCGGTATTAAAGTTAATGCTTTATCATTCTACCATGTTTGAAGATATGGGTTTTATATATTTAGGACCGATAAACGGACATGATCTTAAAGAATTGGACGAAACATTGCGAACAGCCAAGCAGATGAAGCGTCCTGTATTTATTCATGTAAATACAACAAAAGGCAAAGGTTATCCTCCTGCCGAATTAAATCCGGGAGAATTTCACAGTGTTGTCGGAAATAAAAATAAATCTGCACACACAGAAAATATGCTGACTTTTTCCGATAACTTTGGTATGGAACTGGCAAAGCTTGCTGATAATGATACAGATATATGTGCTATAACTGCCGCTATGAAATATGGCACAGGTTTACAGCATTTTGCTTCACGTCACAGTGATAGATTTTATGATGTCGGAATTGCCGAACAGCACGCTGTAACATTTTCATGCGTCCTTGCAAAAAGTTTAAAAAAGCCGGTTTTTGCAGTTTATTCAAGCTTTATGCAGCGTTCTTTTGACCAAGTGATTCACGATGCTGCAATTGACAGAACTACTCATGTGGTATTTGCTGTTGACAGAGCCGGAATTGTAGGCACAGATGGCGAAACTCATCAGGGAATATTTGATATACCTATGTTTACCGCTATACCGGGAAGTGTGATCTATTCTCCGTCAAACCTTTATGAGCAGAGTATATGCTTGAAAAAAGCATTGTATGGTATAGACAGTGTTGCTGTTGTAAGATATCCCAAAGGCGGAGATGGATCGGGAGATATTGATCATTCAAAAGATACCGATAATTATTTTCTTGAGGAACATGGTTCAAAATATCTTGCAGTCAGCTTTGGAAGAATAGTTTATAACCTTTATGATGCTGCCGAAAATACAGGAATTGATGTGCTTAAGCTTGTAAAAATATTTCCTCTTGAAGATGAGATAATTGACATTTGCATGAAATATGACGGTATTATAATTTTTGAAGAAAGCTCAAAATCAGGCGGAATAGGGGAATGTCTTGCAGTTTCACTTGCCGAAAAAGACTATAAAGGAAAAATTAAGATCAATGCTATTACCGGTTTTGTGCCACAGGCAGAGGTTCCGGAAAGCTTACGAAAATATGGTTTTGATACAGAATCTATGATAAAAACCATAACGGAATTTTGGGGTACAGCTAATATATGAATATGGAGGATAAAAATTGAGGATTGATTTTTATCTTGTGGAAAATAAAATAGTTACAAGCCGTGAACGTGCAAAAGAGCATATAAAAAACGGTGATATAACTGTAAACGGAGTTGTTGTGACAAAACCGGCGTATGATGTTTTGGAAAATGATAATGTCGTATTTTCGGGTGAAAAGCTTAAATATGTGGGCAGGGGAGGGTTAAAGCTTGAAAAAGCTCTCGCTTGTTTTAATATAAAACTTGAAGATAAGGTGTGTCTTGATATTGGTGCATCAACAGGTGGATTTACTGATTGTATGCTGAAAAACGGTGCTAAGATTGTTTATGCTGTTGATGTAGGACATGATCAGCTTGATATTTCTTTAAAAAACGATAACCGTGTATGCAATATGGAGAAAACAAATATTATAAATACATCTGTTTCTGATTTTTTACATCTGCCCGTTTTTATTTCGGCTGATGTTTCTTTTGTTTCTTTAAAGATTATTCTTCCTAAAATAGCGGAATTTATGGCTCTTAGCGATAAAAGTGAAGCAGTAGTGCTTATTAAACCTCAGTTTGAAGCAGGAAAATCAAATATAGGTAAAAAAGGGATAGTCAAAGATAAAAATGTTCATATAAGTGTAATAAATGATATAGCTGCATATTGCAGAACGCTTAATTTTAATATGGATAAAATTACATATTCTCCGATATGTGGCGGCAACGGAAATATAGAATACCTTGCTTATATTACACATGATATAAAAGAATCAGGTATAATAAATGTTAAAGAAATTGTAAATGAGGCTTTTTCAAAACTGAAGTAATAAGGTGCAATGATTTTTGACTGAAACGCCCAAAATCATTGTACTCAACAATCAAAAAAAGTGTTTCGAAGCAAAGTTTTTACGCACTTTTTCTGTTGTTGAGCAAATATTAATATAAAAAAGGAGGAAATGCTCCGTATTGGCGGCATATCATAAAAATGAAAGTTGTTTTATATCCTAATTTTGTTAAGCCAAATGCACTGCCTACCGCACTTAAATTGTGTGACTTGCTTAATGAGATTGATATTTCGGTATCGGCAGATACAAAATTTGCATCTGAATTTTCTGATAAGGCTTATGTACAGTTTGGAAATATTAATGAGATAACATCGGTATGTGATATTATAATTGCAATAGGCGGCGACGGAACTATCCTTAAAGCTTCCGCATATGCTTCACAATATGATAAGCCTCTTCTTGGAGTCAATACCGGTCGTCTTGGTTTTATGGCGTCAATGGAAATAGATGAGTTGGAGAATATATCAAATCTTAAGACCTCCGATTATAAAATTGAAACGAGAATGATGCTTGATGTTGTACAAATCAGAGATAATACCATAATTTCGCAGCATACTGCTCTTAATGATATAGTTGTGGCAAGACCATATTCAAAAATTACCGATTTTGAAGTTTCTACCGATGGAAATGTTGTTACATCCATACGTTCTGACGGAGTAGTCTTTTCTACGCCGACCGGTTCTACGGCATATGCATTATCGGCGGGAGGTCCAATTGTTGAGCCGCATCTTGAGTGTATACAGCTTACGCCTATTTGTCCGCATTCGCTTTCATCAAGGACAATGCTTTTTTCTGCGGACAGACAAATTGAAATACGTCATTTTTCAAATAATAAAGCAGGAGTATATTTTTCTGTAGACGGTCATCCCGAGATCAAGGTCGAGACAAATGATAAACTTGTGGTTTCACGTTCTTTGAAAAAATTAAGGCTTATTGATATTAAGGGCAATTCTTTTTTTAATGCCGTAAAAAACAAATTAATGAATCCAATTAAATAAAGGTGATTTTATATGGTAAAAAAGCATAGACAAAATAAAATTATTGAAATTGTCTGCAGTAATGACATTTTTACTCAGGAGATGTTAAAAAAGCAGCTTGAAGATATAGGTATCGTTGTAACACAGGCTACGCTTTCTAGAGATATAAATGAGCTTAACCTAAAAAAAGACCCTACCGGAGTATATAAATATACTCCTCCTCTGAAAAATCAAATCGAATGTCCATTGATATTAAAGGATTCTGTTACGGATATAGTTTATGCTATGAATACCATTGTTGTAAAATGTCATACAGGTATGGCTCAGGCGGCATGTGCAACCATAGACAAAATGCAATGTATGGATATTGTTGGTACCATTGCCGGAGATGACACGATTTTTATACTTATGCCTAATGAAAATGCAGCTGCCGAGCTGTGTGAAAATTTTAAAGATATGATATTTGATGATGAAAAATAAATCCCTTATGAAACAGAGGTACAGAAAATGCTTAGTGAACTGTGTATAGAAAATCTTGCAGTAATAAAAGAGGCTGTTATTCCGTTTACAAAGGATTTTAATGTATTCACAGGTGAAACAGGTGCAGGAAAATCTATACTTATAAATGGAATAAATGCTGTTCTTGGAAAAAGAGTGAATAAAGATATAGTCAGATCCGGATGTGAAAAATCAACGGTTACGGCTTTATTTACGCATCTGACCGAAGAAACAAAATCAAAGCTTGATGAATTTGGAATATCATACTCCGATGATGAGCTCCTTGTAACAAGAGAAATTTATGCTGACGGTGGAAGTACGGCAAGAATAAATTCCAAGACATCTTCCGTTTCGGTACTGCGTGAGATTGGTACAACGCTCATTGACGTACATGGACAACATGATAATCGTATTTTATTATATCCTGAAAAGCATATTGATATTGTAGATAACTTTGCTGATTTAAATAGTGATATTGAAGATTATCGAAACAACTTCAGAAGACTTCAGGAAATTTCACGAATTATAAAAAAGCTTGCCGTTGACGAACAATATAAACAAGAACGTCTTAATACATTGCAGATTATTATAAATGAGATCGATAGTGTTGAGCCCGAAAATGATAATGAAGATGTAAAAATTGAAAATGAATTTAATATTATAAATAACAGTTATAATATTGCTAAAGTGCTTTCTAAATCGGAATTGATTATTTCCGGTGATGATAATACCTCAGGAATAACAGAAATGCTTGAAAATATTATAAATGAACTGCAAAATTATTCCGATATTATACCTAAATTCGGTGAAATTATCACACGTCTTGAGAGCGTGAAAATTGAAACAGAGGATATAAATGATGAGCTTTATCATATAGGTGAAAATATTGATGTGGATGGTGACAGGTTATCTTATCTTGAAGATCGCCGCAGCAAGCTTATATCATTAAAGAAAAAATATGGTCCCGAACTTACACAGGTTATTGAAAAATATAACAATGCACTTGCTGAAATAAACAAAATCAATGGTAATTCAGAAGAAATTGAAAAACTTTTAA
>CASFZT010000073.1 GCA_949299215.1 uncultured Ruminococcus sp. | reverse complement strand
GCTAACGTTAAAATTAATTCTTTACAATTTTTCTAATATACACTCATAGTGTGTTGACATCTTATTTAATTATTAAGATAATTTTTGTCGTGAGGTTGATGAATAATGGATAATAAATTTGATAAGGTTGTTACACATTTACAAACAACAGGATATGTTTTTCAAGGATCACAAATATATGGTGGTCTTTCTAATACTTGGGACTATGGGCCTTTAGGCAGTGAATTAAAAAATAATTTACAACAATTATGGTGGAAAAAATTTGTTAGCGAATCACCAACAAATGTCGGGATAGATGCTGCAATTTTAATGAATCCAAAAGTTTGGGAAGCTACTGGCCATGTTACGACTTTTAACGATCCATTAATTGATTGCAAAGAATGTCGTGGCCGTTTTAGAGCAGATGATTTAGTTAAAGAGCAATATCCTGATGTCGATGTTAATGGGATGGATTTGAACGCTTTATCAGAATTTATAAAAACTCATCCGTTAAAATGTCCACAATGCGGAAAATCAAATTTTACCGATGTTAGACAATTTAACATGATGTTTAAAACACATATTGGTGTTACTGATGATTCAAAAAGCGTAGTTTATTTGCGTCCAGAAACAGCACAAGGTGTTTTTGTCAATTTTAAGAATGTTCAAAGAGCAACAAGAAGAAAATTACCACTTGGTATAGCTAATGTTGGTAAATCGTTCAGAAACGAAATTACTCCAGGAAACTTTATTTTTAGAACTCGTGAATTTACACAAATGGAACTTGAATTTTTCTGTAAACCGGGCACTGATCTCGAGTGGTTTAAATATTGGAAAGATTATTCTATTAGTTTTGTCGAATCACTTGGAGTTAAAGCTGAAAATTTAAGATTTAGAGATCACGAACCAGAAGAACTTGCTTTTTATTCAAAAGCAACAACTGATATAGAATATAAATTCCCATTTGGCTGGGGCGAAATTTGGGGAATTGCTGATAGAACAGATTATGATTTAAAGCGCCATCAAGATTATAGTGGTGAAAGTCTAGATTATCTTGATCCTGAAACAAATGAAAAATACGTCCCATATTGTATCGAACCATCTCTTGGCTTAGATCGTTTATTCTTAATGATTGTTACTGACAGTTATGATGAAGAAGTCTTAGAAAATGGTGAAATTAGAAAAATTATGCATCTTAAACCATTCTTGGCTCCTTACAAGGCAGCAATTCTTCCTTTAAGTAAACAATTAAATGAGAAAGCAAAAGAAGTTTTTGATGGCTTAATTCCTTTTATTAATGTGAATTTTGACACAACTGGAAGTATTGGTAAAAGATATAGAAGAAATGATGAAATTGGAACTCCTTATTGTGTAACTATCGATTTTGATACTCTCAATGATGGATGTGTTACAGTCAGAGAAAGAGATTCAATGAAACAAGAAAGAATTAAAATTGAGGACTTACGTAATTATTTATTAGATAGAACATTTTATAAATGAGTGGAAGTTTAATTGATTTAGCTAACGACATATTACGAAATACAGATATTGTAGAAGTTATTTCGCATTACATCAAAGTAGAAAAGAAAGGCAGAAATTATTCTGCGCTTTGTCCTTTTCATAACGACACTTCCTTAGGGAACTTTTATGTAAACAAAGAAAAAGGTATTTTCAAATGTTTTGCGTGTGGATCTGGTGGCAATGCTATTAACTTTGTGCAAAAAATTATAATTTGTTTCAAAATTTATATTCATAGTTAATTTTCAGTTTTTAATTGCATGGTAAAATGTTCCCAGCAAATTAAAGGAGTGATTTAAATCATATGCTTCAAGTAAAGGAAATTTCAAAGGAGTATATAACCGGAGATCTTCATCAGAAGGCTCTGGATAAGGTATCGTTAAATCTTCGTGACAATGAATTTGTTGCAATACTGGGACCGAGCGGTTCGGGAAAGACCACGCTTCTGAATATTATAGGCGGTCTTGACCGTTACGACAGCGGTGATCTTATCATCAACGGCATATCTACAAAAAAATACAAGGACCGTGACTGGGATTCCTACCGTAATCACACTATTGGATTTGTATTTCAGAGCTACAATCTGATACCGCACCAGTCTGTTCTTGCAAATGTTGAGCTGGCTCTTACCATTTCGGGTATCTCACGCAGTGAGCGCCGCAGCCGTGCGACAAAGGCTCTTGAAGAGGTAGGTCTGGGAGATCAGCTTCACAAAAAACCAAATCAGATGTCAGGCGGTCAGATGCAGAGAGTTGCCATTGCCCGTGCTCTGGTAAACAACCCCGATATACTTCTTGCAGATGAACCTACGGGTGCGCTTGACACAGACACTTCCGTGCAGGTAATGGAGCTGCTTAAGGAAGTCGCTAAGGATCGTCTTGTAGTTATGGTAACACATAACCCTGAGCTTGCGGAGGAATATGCCACACGCATTGTAAAGCTGCGTGACGGTCATATCACCGACGACTCCGACCCATATATCGTAGATGAATCGGAACTGAAAGCACCCGAGCATAAAAACATGGGCAAGTCTTCAATGTCGCTTGCAACTGCGCTTACGCTCAGCTTTAACAACCTGCTAACCAAAAAGGCAAGGACTTTGCTTACCGCTTTTGCAGGCTCTATCGGAATTATCGGAATTGCTCTTATCCTTTCTCTTTCGACAGGTGTAAATAATTATATCACCGACATACAAAAGGAAACCATGACTTCCTATCCCATCACAATAGAAGCCATGACAATGGACCTGAGCAGCATAATGAATATGGGCAGAGAAACAGCAGACAGCCATATGGGCGAAACGGATCACGCTCTGGACGGCGTTTATTCCGACGGAAGCGATTTTGAAATGGCTTCAACCATGACAACAAGCATTACGGAAAATAACCTTACCGAATTTAAAAAATATCTGGATGACCCGAACAGCGAGATACATCAGTATGTCGGTGAAAACGGCATCACATATTCCTATGATACAAAATTCAGCGTTTACACATATGATCCCGAGGATAAGCTTGTCAACATGGACGGCAGCACACTTAACACAAAAACAACGGTTACCGGTGCGCCTATTATGGAAATGATGATGAGCAATGTTTCCATGAACAATATGCAGGAGCTTATACCCGGAGCAGACGGTGAATCAATAAGCAAAGCTGTTACGGACAATTATGATCTTGTCTACGGCTCATGGCCGGACTCCTATGATGAGGTCGTGCTTATACTTAACAAGCATAACGAAATTGTTACCTCTACTTTATATGAAATGGGCTTCCTGCCTGTGTCTGAATATGACGAGCTTATGGAAAAGCTTGAAAGCGGCGAAGAGATAAAGCTTGACACACAGAAATGGAGCTATGAAGAAATTTGCGACCGTACTCTTTATCTCATTCCCGAATGTGACAAGTATGTCGAAAATGAAAGCGGACTTTTTGATAAGCTTGAAACGGACGAGGAGATTGAAGGACTGCTTGATGATGCCGTTCAGCTTAAAATAAGCGGTATCATTCGTCCTGTGGAGGACATGGAAAATGCTATTATTACAAATCCTATCGGCTATACTCATGCGCTTACGGATTATCTTATTGAATATACTGCCGACAGTCCGATAATTAAGGCACAGATGGATTCGCCCAATGTAAATGTTCTCAACGGTGCGGCTTTCTCCCCCGATGATGACGATGAAAAAATAGCAGACGCCAAAGATTACATCGACAACCTTACCGTATCGGAAAAGGCTGCTTTGTGCCGTGAGATACTGCAGTCCGTTTATGCAAGCGACCCACAGGCTGCCGCACAAGCTGAACAATCTTACACACAGACTGAACAAAGCGCACAGCTTCCGCAAGGCACAGATACTGTACAAATGCCACAGGGTACAGACGGTACACAGATCCCGCAGGGTATGGATACTGCACAAATCCCACAGGATATGGACACCGCACAAATTCCCCAGGGCATGGATACCGCACAAATTCCGCAGGGTACACAAAGCACACAGGGCGGTATGCCAAGTCCGCAGATGATACAGCAGATGACGGACGAACAGCTTGCGGAAATGCTCGAAACGCAGATAATAGGCACGGAAGACGGTACTTCCGATGAACGTCTTCTTATGATATATGAGGCATATATTACCTCCGGCTCTTATGATGACAACATGGAAGCTTTCAGCTATGTAAGTTCCGACGCACCGTCCGGCATAAACATTTACACAGACAGCTTTGAAAACAAGGAATATATTGCAGACTGCATTGAAAACTACAATAGCACCGCATCAGAGGAAAATCAGATAAACTATACCGATTACGTTGGACTGCTCATGTCCTCGGTAACTACCATAATCAATGTTATTTCATATGTACTCATTGCATTTGTTGCGGTATCGCTGGTAGTTTCCTCGATAATGATCGGCATCATCACATACATTTCCGTTCTGGAGCGTACAAAGGAGATCGGCATACTTCGTGCTATTGGTGCTTCAAAGCACAACATTTCTCAGGTATTCAACGCAGAAACATTTATTATCGGTCTTTGCTCCGGTGTTATCGGTATCGGCATCACGCTGCTTGCGCTTATCCCCGCAAATGCGATAATCCATTCGATCGCAGGAACAAATGACGTAAATGCGGTACTCCCCGTTACAAGCGGCGTACTGCTTGTAATACTAAGCGTGATACTCACTCTGATAGGCGGATTTATACCATCTAAAAAAGCCGCTAAAAAAGACCCAGTTACCGCTTTGCGCACGGAATAACTCAAAAAGGGAAAGCGTATCTTCGCTTTCCCATTGTTTTTATTGCAGATATTCTTCCACCATGTGATAAATCTTCATATCAACAAGTGCGTCTATCAAAGTACCCTCGGCGGTGTATTCCTCAGAAAAAATTTTTCCGTCTATACGTATCGTGTTAAGAAGAGATGTCTTGTCATAGGGTATGATAAATTTGCTGCGCCTTGCAGTTTCAGGAAGATTTCTTGCTATGCATTCAAGCAGAGCGTCCAAGCCCTGCTCTTTTTTTGCCGAAATAAGCACAGTCGTATCATCGCATTTGATATTCGTAACCTCAGGCAGCTTGTCCGCCTTGTTCAGTACGTTTATCTGCGGTATACCCTCACAGCCAAGCTCCTTTAAAAGCTCTGCCGTTACCTTTGACTGCTCATATCCGTCATCTGCACTTATGTCTATAAGATTTATTATTATATCCGCATTTGCCGCTTCTTCAAGAGTGCTTTTAAACGCCTCTACAAGATGATGCGGAAGCCTGCGAATAAGTCCTACCGTGTCAATAAGCATAAGACTTCTGCCGTCGGGCAGTTCAAGAGAACGTGATGTTGTATCCAGCGTTGCAAAAAGCTTGTTCTCCGCAAGCACACCTGCATTTGTAAGTGCATTCATGAGTGTGGATTTTCCGACATTTGTATATCCGACAATTGCACCTGCGATAATATTGTCCTTTTTGCGGCGTAAACGGTGCAGTTCACGTCTGCGTTCCAGGTCTTTAAGCTCATCTTCAAGACTTTCTATTCTTCTGCGAATATGACGTCTGTCTGTTTCAAGCTTTGATTCGCCCGGACCTCTTGTACCGATACCGCCTCCAAGACGCGACATTTCAATACCCTTTCCTGCGAGATGTGCAAGGCGGTATTTCTGCTGTGCAAGCTCTACTTGTATGCGTCCCTCTTTTGTAAGTGCACGCTGTGCAAATATGTCAAGTATAAGCGTTGTTCGGTCGATAACACGTATATCCAGTATCTTCTCAATATTTTTGGTCTGATTTGCAGTAAGCTCATGGTCAAATATCGCCAGATCAATCTCCAGCGCCTGTACCTGCTCTGCAAGCTCCTCCAGACGTCCCGAACCGATGCAGGTAGCGGTATCATAAGCGGGACGCTTCTGCGTAACCGTCGCGACAACCTCAACACCTGCCGTCTTTGAAAGCTCTTCCAGCTCGTCCATAGAACGCTCTGCGTCAAATTCTCCCGTGTCGGCGCTTACAAGAACGGCACGGGGCTGTTTTATGATATTTTCTTTAAGCTCCATATATTTTACGCTCCTTTCCTATTTGTCCCGGGCATAAAAAAACTTCCCATACAGGAAGTAAGCCAAAAATATATAACGGAAATAAGCGGTTTAGTGTTTTTCCGTATAAATTTCGGGACGGACTTCTCTTTCATATCCTTTTTGGTATAAAGTGATCATTTTCTCCGCCTCCAATCTATAATCAATGAGATTAATATACAGCAAAATTTCGGGTTTGTCAAGCATTTTTAAAAAAAATCTTGTATGTATGCCGTAAATATGATATAATTAAACAAATGATTTAATATTTAGGAGATAGATGTTTTGAAAAGATCACATTTTACATATATATTGCTTGCTTTGTGTACAGCTATTGTCATGTCCGCCTGTTCGGAAGTAAGTGAGGAAATTATTACGACGGACACAACGACCGTTACGGAAAAACAGCCTTATCCCGTTACGGTAGGTTCGCTTGTTTTTAACGCCGCACCTGAAAATGCAGCTTCACTTTCGCCGGCGGTCACGGAGATAATTACGGAGCTGGGTTTTGAAGATAAGCTTGTCGGAAGAAGCGTTTACTGCACATATCCGAAAAGTGTGGCGGATAAAGATACGCTCGGCTCGGCAGCCAAACCCGATGTTGAAGCAATAATCGAAAAAGCGCCGCAGCTGCTTATATCGCAAAGCCCCATTGCAAAAAAGGATATTACCGCAATTGAAAACGCCGGTACGAGAGTACTTATAATATCCGCACCGGTTTCCGCAGAGGAGCTTTATTCGCTGTATGAGAGTATTTACCGTGTATTCTGCGGCGATACCGTGGAAGAAGAAGCGGTAATGGAGAATACCTTTGCGCCGCTTGAAAAGGCTTTTACGGAAAACGAAGATATGCTTGGCAGCTTTGTTTGCCTGTTGTCACCTGCACTTGACACGGCGTCAAATGAAACGTTCAAAGGGGATTTTCTGTCGCATTTCGGAGAAAATCTTGCTGCGGACAAAACGGAGCTTACGATAGAAGAGCTTACGGAGCTTGACCCTAAGTATATAATAATGCCCTCCGGTACGGATAAGGAAAATTTAAGCGAGGAAATGAGTGCGTTTGCCGACAGAATGATAATTCTTGACAGCGACACGGAAGCACTGCTTGAAAGGCCGACATCAAGAGTATATCTTGCGGCGGAATTTCTGAAAAAAAGCGTGGAGGATATGTCGGACAGTTTGAAAGCAAGTGAAGAAGCCGAAAGCGAGGCAAATGTGTCCGAAGAATAAATTTTTACAGTTTTTTTGCAAAATGTTATGATACAATAGCTAGTTGACAGAAGGAATAGAAAAACAACTCCCGATATGATATAATGTTAAGTGCAAGCAAAACAAAAATATCAAAAAAGGAGTTGTTTCAATGAATAGTATAGCACAGGAAGCACGGTTTCGTCAACGGGTAGTAAAATTTTCCAAAAGAAAAGGAGTAACGGAAGCATCAAGGCGATTTCATATAAGCAGACAAGCGATATATAATTGGATAAACCGATATGACGGAACGTGGAAAAGCTTAAAGGAAAAAAGTCATCGTCCGTATCATCACCCAAACGAGCACACGCAGGAAGAAAAAGAACTGATAATACGTCGTTATCCACGTTACAAGGACGATATGATAATGCTGTGGAACAGCGTTAGAAAAAGCGGTTATACAAGGTCGTACACAAGTATGCTTCGAGTGATAAAGAAATATATAAAGCCCGAAATCGAAAAGAGAAAGCCACATAAACCAAAGCCATATGAAAGGGCAGCATATCCCGGACAGAAAATACAGATAGATGTAAAATTTGTGCCAAGCTATTGCGTATCAAGCGGAGAAAAGTTCTATCAGTACACAGCAATAGACGAATGCACGAGATTGTGCTTCAGAGAAATGTACAACGAACATAGCACTTACAGTTCCAAGGATTTTCTAATGAAGCTGATAAAAGCTTTTCCATTCCCGATAAGAGAGGTTCAGACTGATAATGGAACGGAATGGACAACGGCATTGCTTGTAAAAGATGAAGCCAGCAAAACAATGTTTGAAAAGGCTCTGGAAGATATGGATATTATTTATCACAGAATAAGAGTGGCTACTCCAAGACATAACGGTAAGGTTGAACGTCAGCACAGAACTGATGAAAAAAGGTTTTACAGAAAAATGCGTATGTACGGCATTGAGGACGGCAGAACACAGCTTGCCAGATACAATAAGAAATCAAATAATATACCCAAGGTATGCCTTAATTTCGGGTATGAATTTTAAACTGTGTAAATGCATTTTTTCTTAAAGTTTTGACGATAATATAATTGCAGCCAAACAAGGCAACGCTGAGGAGCGACCCG
>CASFZT010000072.1 GCA_949299215.1 uncultured Ruminococcus sp. | reverse complement strand
TAATAATTTTTTTAATTGCCTCATAAAGAATATAAACCGCTGCAAGGTTTATCAACACACCTTCTATTAATCCTGATAAATCTTCATATTTCCCGTGTCCAAATGGGTGGTGTTTATCTGCTGATTTAGCAGATTTTTTTACAGCAAAATATGCAATAAATGATGCTAAACAATCACTCATTGAATGTAGTGCTTCAGATATTATACTTACAGATCCTGAAACGAATCCTGCAATGAATTTGATAATTATTAAAGCTAAATTAGAAAATATTGAGATTTTAGCAGTATTTTTCTTCAAAATATCATATTCTGTCATAACTTGATTTTAGCACTAATAGCAAAAAAATACGATTTGCTCATAGTAAGCTGATGGGCAAGTCCCTCAACATTCCAGTCATTATATGGCTTATTGTATATTTTTGAGCGGAGAATAGACAGCTTATCATAGTATGAATCCGATTTTTCTTTTCCGACGGCGTGTATTTTTTCACTGAGCTTCAAAAAGAACAGCTTCATATACAGTTCCACCGAATCCGTTCTGTAAAGATTGGAGGAATAGTTCTCATAGCTCATATTTTTTATTATAAGCGATAGAACGTTCAGGTCGCCTATGGGCATTACTATATCGAACGGTATGTCAAGAGCCTCAAAGAAGCTCATTTCATCATCGGCAATGCTGAAATGAAACCAGTCATTTGAAAAGGATATTACATAAGCACGGTATATCTGCGGAGTACTTTGTCTGAACAGAATGAACGAATCGGGTTCAGTAATGATGTCTTTGCCGCCAAGGGTGAAGATCGCAGGAGTTTTCAGCAGCAGCAACAGATAATCTCCCGAACCGCAGGGACGCTGTATTTCAAAATCAGCATCATGCGTATGATTATATCCTATATTATTGATATGCAATCCTCACACCTCCCGGCTGTTTATATAATGATTATACTATATCCGACGAAAAATATCAAGACAATGTTTTAAGAGTTTCGTTCATTGCATCAACATTTGTCTGAACAGCATCATTAAGGGACTCACGTGTAGAATACCAGTCAGTTCCGTTGTAGCTTGCGTCCTTTATGCTGTTTGTAAGCATATCGGTAACATCAGTGTTGACAGAAGCATAGAAGTCAACAACAGGGTGAGCGTTTGTAAGCTCGGTAATATATCTGTCCATATCTATCATTTCATCTGTCCAATGATATTCTGTACGGAGCTGTTCCTCATTGACTTCCTGAACACTTTCATCATTTACCTGTACCTGGAGGCACTTGATATATGCAGCAACAGCTTCAGGATTAGGCGCACCCTTGCAGAGAGCATAAGCATCAACACCGCCGTGTGCAGTAAGATACCAGGCATCTGCATTCTCGTCACGTGGAGTGGGAACAATCATTATATCATCTGTCTCGCCGTATGCTGAAAGATCGGGTTCGAGAAGTGCCCATCTTCCGATAGGATAGAACAGTGTTTTACCCTCGCCAACCCACTCGGGTTTTACAGTCCAGTCATACTCTGCATAAGGATACATAACTCCTGCATTCTTCATTTCAAGGAAGAGATTTTCCACACGCTCCAGTTCGGGACTCATAAGGTTATTTACAAGAGTGCCATCCTCCATTCCGATAACAGGAACACCGGTGGTAAGTATCATTCCGGGTTCATACCACCAACCACCGACAGCATATTTGCCCTCCTCCTTATCGGCATATTCATAACACATATCCTTGAACTTATGCCAAGTCCATTCATTGTTGTAAGCAAGCTCCGCAGGGTCCTCAAGACCATTTTCTTCGATAGTTTTCTTATTGTAGATCATTACCATACCTGTACTTGTTGATGTGCAGGCAATATAGTGCTTGTATCCCACATCTCCGTTTGACACAACAGTACCACGGAAAACAAAATCCCTGTCCGGATATTTGCTTGTCGCATAGCAAAGCTCGTGGTTCTGCCATGAGGAATAGATAAAGTAATATGTATCTCCGACCTTTCGCATGGAAGAACCCTCAAAAAACGGGTGAGCTTCAAAGCTTGTGCCCTTGACCTTGTAAGGAATTATATGATGAGGAGCTTCCTTTACGGTCAGCATATCATCTTCAAGGACTGCCATAACAGCGCCGTTTATGCTGTCTTTATCGTTTGGATCACCGCTCGGACAGCTTTCGGGGTGATTGCGGTATTCCAGTATCTGTTCCCTTGTCTTTCCAAACATACCTGCTTCAATATCAAGGTATTCGGGATTTGTGTCGAAATCCTCACGTTCTTCGTAATCATACTGCGTTCCGTAATAAAGGCGGATAGTGCCGTTGTCATTCATTACCGCAGGGTCAAAGCAGACATATTTCATCATTACCGAACCGTCGGGATATTTAACGTGCCCGAGATATTCAAAAGGTCCTGCGGGCTTGTCGCTTACAGCAACGCTGATAGGACGGCTGTAACCGCCATAGCCGTATTCTCCTGCCATACAGTAGTATAAATAATATCTTCCGTCATTTCCGCAGACAACATCGGGGGCATACATATATTTGTACTCTGCATAGTCGGGATCCTGCTCCGCACGGTATGAAACACCTTCGCAGCACCAGTCGGCAAGATCGTCAACAGGAGCGGAATATACAACATAATCGTCCATACAGAATGTCCAGCCGCCCTCTCTGTCATGGGAACCGTAGTGATAAACTCTGTCGCCGAATACATGGGGTTCGCCGTCAGGAATATATTCATTAAGGGGCAAAAATGGATTAAAGGCTTGTTTTTTCATAATATGCTCTCCTTTTTAATACTGTTATTTTCTGCTGTATGATTTTAATATATATTTTGTTTTTGTATCATAATTATAGCAGATACTGTTTTATTTTTCAATGACTTAAAATACAAAAGCACTGATATATTGTGCTTTGAGAATGAATTCGGGGAGTGTGATATTTGCTCACGCTCTCCGATAATATCGGTTCGGACTAATGACGTTATTATCAGTCAGTCAATGAATCCATAATTGCCTCTACTACCTTGGGCGAATACCAGCTGAGGTTCTTTCGGTCAAAAAGTCCGAAAAGCTCATTGCCCGATGTGTGGTAGCCGTTATCCCACCATACGCAGGGAATACCGTACTTTTCCGCTGTACTGATATAATATGATGCCCATTTTGCGACCTCATCTTCGTTATTGAGATACCAGTCCTTATCAATTATCTTGGTCACGGAGCCGTATTCTGTAATAATAACTGGAATACCCTTGCTGATAAAGGTATTGTTGAGATTTTCAAAAAGAGTGTCTATTTCAGCTGCACAGGAATCATCGAAGTACAGAGCGTTCCAGCTTTCGGTGGGAGAATCGTATGTAAAACGGTACGGTGTATATGCGTGTATCGAAACACCCACATATTTATCATCCGGAACGGTAAGGTTTTCAATGGCAGCGGGCATAGCCTGCGCTGCAAATGTAGTTATGAGAAGTGTGCGTTTCTCATTGTTTCCGCCTGTTGCTCTTACGGTCTTAACAAAAACGTCATTAAGCTGATTAAGGGCATCTCTGCCTTCCTCTGTGCCGCCGTTCCATTCGTTAGTACCGCCCTTTATACGGGGTTCGTTCAGTCCCTCAAATATCAGGTGGCCACCGTAATCTGCAAAATATGTGGCTATCTGCGTCCATAGTGCAGTCAGCCGAGCCTTGACATCATCAAGTCCGTCGTACTGCGGTTTCAGCCAGTTGTCCTCATGATGAATGTTAAGGATAACATACATATCATCTTCGAGGGCATAATCAACGACTTCTTCAACACGTTTTATCCACTCTTCGTCTATGGTAAAATCGGGTGCATCGCCTGTGTGTCCGTCCCAGGTGGTGGGTATTCTGATAGTATTGAAGCCTGCATTATGTACTTCATCTATCATTTCTTTGGTGGTGGTGGGATTTCCCCAGCCTGTTTCCCCGCCCTCTGCATCAAACGTGTTTCCGAGATTCCAGCCTGTACCCATTTCGGCAATAAGCTCTGTGGCTGTTATTCCTCTCATTTCTCCGAGAGGACGCTGTGTTTCTGCCGCTGCCTGAGCTGTCGTTGTTTCTTCCGAGGATGTTTCCTTTGCTGCACCGCAGCCTGCCAATGTCATAGACAGGATCATCAGCGATGTAAATAATGCTATTGCTTTTTTCATAACTATCATTTCCTTTCTGTTTATAATGAATTTACAATTCGATCGAGGCACGACGCATAATGTTCATCATTTATCCCGAAATCCAGTTCTTTGTAGGTCCAGACAGCTCTTCCGATGCCGTGTTTTTCAAATATGCTGTGAATATCTTCAAACCATACTGCCGTATCACTTATAACAGCTTGGTCGATAACCCCGTATTCACCGCAGTAAAGAGGAACATCGGCATTTACGGCAGCATCGACTGCTTCCGAAATAAGCTTATCCATAAACTCAGCACCCATTTCGTCGGTGTTTTTAAGTCCGGAACCGAAGCAGCCTATGTTTTCGGAGGTCTTACGGTAAATTTCCATTGTACCCGGGTATCTCATAGATATGTCCGAAACAGCAGAGAGCCATGATGCGTGCTGATGTGTAAAAAGAAAAGGCTCGTAAAAATGGAAGTTGTAAACTATATTTTTATCATCTGGGATCTCAAGAAGCTTCAGAGTATGAACGCTGTTCCACTGTGTTCCGCCAAAGATTATTTTTTTATCGGGAGCAAATGGACGGATAGCCGAAAGCAATTTTGAGATAAGAGCATTCCATTTGCGGCTGTCGATCTTTGATACCTCATTGAGCGGTTCAAAAACAACATTGCCATTCTTTCCGTAACGTGCGGCGATATTTGTCCAGAGTGAGATAAAGCGCTTCTGAAGCTCGTGGCTGTCAAACATAATATTGTTTTCTGCAGTATTGTCAAAGGCAAACCCTTTAGTCTTATGCAGATCGATTATCACATTAAGCCCGTATTTTTCGCACCATTCAATGCAGTCATCAATGTGCTTATAGCCGTTTGGAAGAACACGGCCATCTTCGTCCTCAATAACATTGTAGTCAACGGGCAGACGAATATGGTCAAGTCCCCATTCGGATATTGTTTTTATATCATTTTCGGCGATAAAGCTGCTGTAATGTCCTTCGGAATATTCGGCACACTGGGAAAGCCAGCCTCCAAGATTTATTCCACGCATATATCCTTCAAATCTCTTCATATTAAAAACCTCTTTTCAAAACTATCATATTCCAGGAATGTGGTGCCAGAATAATTTTATTGCTTATATTTTTGACTGTAGGGATCACATTTTCCGGAGAATCGGCCGCGATGCGCCATGGAATAGTAAGCCACGGCAATATAGAGTCAAAATTTTGCTCAATGTATTCTTTAGCGTAAAAACCTAATCCGACTGAGTTTGAAGACACGTCGAAAATCCTGTTCGTTGGATAGTATTCCAGGCAATATTCGTAGAAATCCTCCCACGAATTAAATCCGTACATCTCAGCCGCCTTTTCCAGCGCGCTAAGTACGCCGCTTATGGCGGATTCTTTGTAGGTAAGGCGTTCTTCGTCCGAAATATCTGAGCCGCCGCCCTCGCCGTCGGGGATGTAGCCTAAAGAGTAAATTTGCGCGTCCATACGGGCCTGATTGCAAATTTCTCTAAGCGCATCCCGATCCCCTGTTGAAATTGAATTTTCAAAGCTTATCCGCGCCTTTTCCAGAATTTCATCTCTATCGAAATCTAACGTCAAATTTCCATCCGAATATTGCACAGCCGAGCCTAGCTTGGAAGATTGTTCGCCCCACGTTGGCAATGACGAAAAAGTTTGCGCGGGCTCTTCGCCATTAAGCCAATCTGCCATGGAATAAAACGGCGAATCGTCTAGTTCTTGCGATATGTCGCAATTAAAAATTTTTACTTTGATAATATTTTCGCCAGATGCGGGAACTTCTCTTAAAAATGTTTGCGACGCCCCAAAACGCACTGGATATTCCGCCCCCTCCGGCATATTCCCGCCGTCAAACGCGTCAATTGTGTCGGATGTCTGGGTATCTCCTTTATAAATGCGCAGCTCGCCATTTCTGCGAACTATGGCAATTTTTTGGGCGTTAGACTCAAAGAGAGAAAATGATACCGCCGATTTGTCAGATGAAAACGTCCAAATTCCATTTGAGCTTCTAACCAATGTGTATGGATTTTTGCGCATTACCTCGCCCACGACCGCAAACCCCTCCGGAATATCTATGCAAAATGAAAAATCTTCCGAAGGACCGAACTCCGATTCAGGATAGGTGTAGTTGTAGTTTTGCCCGTCTCCGGGTCTAAACACCAATAGGCGCGAGAAATTGCGGTTATATTCAAACGGGACAATTCTTACCTCATCGCCTTCGGAGCCAATGACGGAAAGCAATTTAGTTCCCTTGCGCCGGTAGATCGAGCCTAGCGGCGACACGTAGAAATTTTCGAGCTTTTCGCAGGAGTATGCGTGTTTTTCGGTATCGTTGCGCCACTTGAACGCCTTTGATGTTTCACCTGCATTAAATGCGCGCTTTATGATTTTAGTTTGGCTTGCCATACTCTATATATGCGCGGGGAAAAAAAAAGGAGGGCGGAACCCGGTTCCATCCTCCTTTGCAAACATCGCCATCTGTCGCGCGCTATGCGGCCTTCACGGTAATCTCCACCACGCCTAAGTCGTCTATGCGCGCGAATCCTTGCGCTTCTTTTGCATAGAAAGTGGGATGGAACTTGTAGCGCGGATCCTCGCCGAGCTTCTGTTCGAGCGGTTTCCACGGCACGTACGCTATTGCCTGTGGCAGCCACGCATACATTTTGCCCTTTGGAATTTCGTTGCACTTGATGAACGAAAGCCCGAAGGCGTCCGGCATAGTCCCGTTTTCGACGTCCTGCTTTGTGACGTATGGTATATCCGCCCACTTGTCGAAAGAGTTGATGCAAGTTTGGGCGAAGTCATGCGGATTTATGAGGCACGGAACGCGCGTCTTGTCCGACACTCCAGCGGCGTCGAGGGCTGCGCGCACAAGCGGGGCGTCTTCCTTCAGGGAAAAAT
The DNA here is from genome assembly GCA_949299215.1 of uncultured Ruminococcus sp. GTDB lineage: Bacteria > Bacillota > Clostridia > Oscillospirales > Ruminococcaceae > UMGS363. The sequence goes on along the minus strand of CASFZT010000072.1, from coordinate 1,588 downwards.
AGCCCTGGTTTGCCGTGGTTATGAAGTTGTTTTTGTATGCGGTTGAATTCCAGTCCACGGTTTTGTTTACAATCTGCCCGAACGTGCCGGAAGCGCTTGCAAGGTCGAGCATCTTGCGGGTTGTGGACGCGGCTTTGAGCGCGGCAATCATCTGCATGTTGCGGCTGCGCTTGAATGCGGAAACCAGCAGCATGATGGTTGCGGATGTCGGGTCGCAGGCTTCCAGAAGCTCGTCCTCGGTTTCGAACTCGTGCCCGGTGTCGTTGAGGATGGGTTCGATGAGCGTCTGGTAGAAGTCCACATCCTGGTGCGGAGTCTGGCGCGCCTTGTCGTTTTCGAATGTTTTTAGGGATGCCTCCATATTTTCCCATTCGCGCCTCGATATAGTGCCTTCAGCGGCGCGCGCGTTTATATCGCCCTTGAGATTGCGCGACTTAGGCAGCTGTTCGCGGTATGTTCCCGTGCCCTCGTCGAGGGAGATTTTGGGGCGTATGGATTTTGCCCAGTAGGCGGAGCCTTTTGCCTGCGGCTGGTGGGCGCAAAGGCTTCTGAGGTCTATGTCATTGTTCGCGCCGAGAGCGGCCTCAAAGTGTTGCGCAAATTGTTCGAGATATGTTTGGGCATTAAAGCCCGTTCCGTTTAACATGATAAAATCTTTCCTTTTTTAAATTGTTGATTTGTTTGGTTTTGCCGTATCCGGTGCTCGGGGGCGGTACGGCTAACTGAACCGTTCAGGAAAGTTTTTTGCGAAACGCAAAAGGTGGCTTTCGTTAATATATATGCGCGAAATCAAAAAAACAAAAAAAAGAGGGCGCGTATTGCGCCCCCTTGCAGATTAGGAGAAAAAGAGAATCACCCGGCAATTAGGCTGTTTATTTCGCTTAAAACTTTCGCGTGGTCGGGATGCCCGGCATTGAGGTATGCGGGATTTTTCTTTAGCTCTGCAAGCCTCTCGGCGCTCGACTGCAATCCTCCTTCCACTCCCTTGAGCCCCGTTTCAGCGCCCGCGTCCACAATGGAATTAAAAGCTTTTAAAAGCTCTACAGAATCTAAGACGCCCGCCGCCTCTAAATACGGCTTTACGCCCAATTTTTCAACGAGCGAGAGCGTCGCCTTGTATTTGTCGTCGAACTTGTCGCCCCACTCATTCGGCGCGGATAGGACCTTTTTAGAATTTTGGGCAATTTCAGCCCTTGCGCGCGCAGACTGGTCTGAAAGTTGGTTCACTATATTCGTCCAGCCCTCCATGACACCGGAAAGCTGCCTATCTGAAAGCCCAAGCTCGAACGCCTTTTGGGCGAAAGCCTTGAAATGCTGGCTCGTCACGCCGTCGACATTCACATCTGCCGGCGGCTTAAACGAGTATTTGTCCGCGCTTTCGGGTCTGCCAAGCTTTGTATAGAATGCGTCCACCTCCTCGCGGGCGGCGTTTTCGCCGGGAATTTTCACGGCGGCGCCGATGTAGCGCTGCGAGGAGTCGTAGCTCTTTAGCAGCTCGTTTACATTCATGGAGCCGTCTGAATTTGTGAAGGTCTTGACCTTGTCGGAGACGAAGGATTGGTCTATGCCCTCGGCGTCATACCATTGG
>CASFZT010000071.1 GCA_949299215.1 uncultured Ruminococcus sp. | reverse complement strand
CGCCGTTTGCGCTTATTTTTAACATTTTCCACCGTCTTTCCACATTTTTAATGTAAATGTCATTCTACTGTCGGGAAAAGCCACCGGATTTTTGCACTGTATTCCACATATAAAAATATGCTGTACGAACACTCTGCGTACAGCATATACTATTTGTGATATTTTCCACCGGCGTTTATCTGAAACGCTCTGTAAAGCTGCTCAAGCAGCATAATGCGTGCAAGCTGATGCGGAAAGGTCATCGGCGACATGGAAAGACGCAGATCAGCCGTTTTCTTTATACTCTCCGATATACCGAACGAGCTTCCTATAATTATATTTACCGTGCTTTTTCCGTCCACCGCAATTTTTTGCAGCTTTTGTGCAAGCTCCTCCGAAGAAAGCTGCTTTCCCTCTATACACATTGCAATATTGAATACATTTCCGCCGCCGATCATCGGCAGCATAGCCTCGCTCTCCTTTGACAGCGCAGCAATTATTTCCTTTTCCGATGGGTCGTCCGGAAGTCTGCTCTCCGCAAGCTCCGTTATCTTCAAACGGCAAAAGCCATTCAGCCGCTTGGTATATTCCGCAGCAGCATCTCTTAAATAACTCTCCTTCAGCTTACCCACCGTTATGATATTTACATTAAGCATAGTCCTCCGATATATTAGAGCGTGTTCACATAAAACTAATATGCAGATTTTTGAGCATAATTTCGTCAAATTCAAAGCGAAAATGTGCAGACATACTGTCGTATTTCAAACATTTTCAATAAAGAAGTTGGCGGAATTTGCCAAAAAGATGCGTGTTAGGCTTTAATGTGAACACGCTCTAGAACGCAACAAATCCGCCCGTAGTTTCCACCGGTGCCACGGAAAGCATATAGTCTATATTTCTGCGAAAATCCGTCAGATGACGCATGACCGTTTCCGAAGCAAGCTCCGGCGTATTATTCTCCTGCGAAAGATGTCCGAGGATTATTCTTGTAGTGCCGTTCTTTACAAGCTTTGCGGCAAATTTTCCACTGTCGTCATTTGAAAGATGTCCGTCCGAGGAAAAAATTCTCGTTTTAAGGTAATACGGATAAGGACCGTTTCTCAGCATTTCAATATCGTAATTAGCCTCAAGCAAGACTGCGTCCGCACCTATAAGATTTTCCTCGACCGTTTCAGTGACCTTTCCGAGATCGGTACATACGGCGCATTTCTTTCCGTCCTCAAATTCAACGGTATAACCGCATGACTCACTTGTATCGTGCATTGTGCTGAAGCAGCGTATTCTCATGCCGCATATCTCAACGCAGCCTTTCATTTCATAACAGCTGCCGTGAATACAGCCGGTGTCCAGCAGAGCCTGAAGCGTATGCGCCTGCGCATAAACGGGAATACGCTTCTTTTTTGTAAGCACAGACAGCCCCTTTACGTGGTCGGAATGTTCATGTGTGATAAAAATGCCCTTTATACAGTCGGGAGAAAGTCCGTTAAGCTCCAGAGCGCCGCAAAGTCTTGAATAGGAAACTCCGTCGTCTACAAGTATGCCCTGCTCCTTTGAGCCGATATATGTACAATTCCCCTTACTTGAAGAAAAGAGCGGATATATTCTTGCCAAAATAAAAACCTCACTTATAAGTTTTAGGTACAAATATATTTTACTACAACATCACCGTCCCCGTCAACAGTTTCCTCAAAAATAATTTGTAACGCCCAAAAGCTTTACGGAATAATATATTACAGCAGGTACTGCAAAACTTATTCCGAGAGGAGAATATCGTTTGGAGACACAGCGTACTCTGTGCTCTCTTGAAGAGGGTGCACAAGCCGTTGTCATAAAGCTTGAAGCAGACGGGAGTATGCGCCGCCGATTACAGGACATAGGACTTATTCCCGGCACAAAGGTGACCTGTCTGCAAAAATGCACGCACGGCGAGATAGCTGCATATCTTATAAGAGGTGCGGCCATCGCCCTGCGCAAAGAGGACAGTGGCGGTATAATTGTGCGGACATTCCGATAAATCGTCGGTATTTTGATATATAACTTAGGCAAGATGTCCCCCTCCTCTAAGGCGGCGGGTTCCATATTCAGTTTCAGTTGGGGTTCAAGCCACTATTGATGCAAAAAGGCTGTGTGCATTTTACCGCACGCAGCCTGACTTTTGCTTTTACGCCCTTACATCAAATATTACGCCGATATCACCCGGGAAGGTCTGTACAGGAGAAATATCGTTCATCATTTCAAGAGTTCCGGCCATCATATCCGCAGTCATATCCATAGATTTTTTCAGCATTGCGGTACCAATGCCCTGCTGCACGCTCGCCTGGCTCATAGCCGTAGAAAGCTGAGCAATTGAAGTACTCATATCCATAACAATTACCTCCTTTTATATATACTCTGCTTTTTATGTATTATTTATTCCTGTGACATATGCTGAATATCCGCAACAAGACGTGAGATATTTTCCATATCCGCAAGCGACTGCGAAAGCAGTTCTCTTGTCTTTTTGAGATTTTCGTTTATGTCCAGCGTGTTTTCCCTTATTACCGACATAGCATTCTGGATACTGTCGGCAGAGGTCTTGCTTGTTTCCGCAAGGCTTCTTACCTCCTGAGCAATAACGCCGAAGCCTTTACCCGCTTCCTTTGCACGAGAAGCTTCAATTGACGCATTAAAGCCGAGAATCTTTGTGTTAAGAGCAATATCCTGTATCTGCTTCAGAGTTTCCGTAGAGCTGTTTACCGAGTCATTGCAGTTTGAAGCAATTTTTTCGAGATTATCAAACGACGCCGCAAATTTATCAAGACGCTTTACATTTACGTTGATAGCCTCCTGTGCCTCTTCAAGCTTTGAAAATACCGTCTTGTTAAGGTTAACGGTGTTATTATTGTTGACTTGTGTAGTATACGCCTCATAAGCAGATGTGGAGAGAAGATTTGCAATAACGCAAAGAAAGTCAGCAGCATCAACTACCTTTTTCTTATCCACTATCTTTACCTTGCGGAGAGCATTAACATACTTATCCTCATTGATTGAAAGCTGTCTTGCGATATTTCTGAATTTCTGCTCATCAGGCTCTTCCGTAAGCACCTGACCGCCGATAAATGAGCCGATTATCTTACCCTCAAGCATGATAGGAGCGGCAAAATCAACAAGTCCTGCGTGGCACTCATATGTAACAGCATTTCCTGTTTCATAGGATTTTTCCGCACCCTCCTTGTCGCATCTTTCACATCTGCGGCAGCCTTCCGGATTCTTTCTTGTAAGCTCCGTACAAAATTCGGTAAAATTACTTCCCTGTGTGATAGGGTTACCGTGTTCGTCGGTAGTAAGCGCAGCCATACCGGTAAGCTGTGCAAATCCGTCCTGCACCTCCTGTAAGATTTTAACGTTGATCAGGTCGGTAAGCTTCCTGTAAGATTTTAACGTTGATCAGGTCGGTAAGCTTTATGTCAGCCATTTTATGATCATCCTTTCAAAAGTGATAGTGATACTTATATAACTTAGGCAAGATGTCCCCCGCCTCTAAGGCGGCGGGTTCCATATTCAGTTTCAGTTGGGGTTCAAGCCCCAACTGAAACTTCATCGAAGCTTCGCTGCGGCTTGCCGCGTTGAATGACGGGGCAAGCCCTTTATTGAAATAAACACACAGATATACTTATTCATTAAAATTATAACTTAATTAAACGCATTTGTCAACTTATTTTAGTCAGCCGTCTGTTTTTCTGTGCAATCTTAACAACCAAAAGGCATTTCAAAAGGCATTATGTTCAAAATTTCATAAAGCAGAATACATTTTTACACCGTCTTACAGTTCACGAAAATGTTGTTGAAATTTTTGCCGCATTGATATATAATAATGTATATATCAATGCAAAGGAGGGAGCCGTAAGGTATGTACTACTGCTGCGGAATAACAGATGCCGGAACGGCTCGAAAACACAATGAGGACGCATATCTTATAAAGCAAAAGGTAAAATTCGATTCACATTCCGAATGTGAGATAAAAGCACCGTTCATTGCAGCCGTTGCGGACGGCGTTGCGGGAGAAAGCTCCGGCGAGGTAGCCTCACGCATGGCTTTAAAACTCACCTCACGAATAAAGCCGTCCCCAAGCACCGACTACGTAAAAAAATTTCTTGGCATACACAAACGCCTGCAAAATTTCGGAAAACTATTTTGCTCCGAAAATATGCAGACAACGCTTTGTGCGCTTGCCGTACATACAGACGGAAGTGCTGCCATAATAAATACGGGCGATTCAAAGCTTTTTCGATACAGAGGCGGCATACTCAAACAGCTTTCAAAGGATCAGTCGCTTGTGCAGGTACTTTACGAGCAGGGCGAAATAACTGCCGAGGAAAAGCGCCGCCATGTAAACCGCAATATCATATTCCCGGTACTTGGAAACATCTTATCCGAGCCTGTCATTGACGTTAGGGAAATTGATGGCGGTCTTGAATACGGAGATGTTATTCTGATATGCACCGATGGTCTTGCAGACTATATAACAAGGGGCGAATTTGAAAACACTCTTGCACTTCCTCTTAATCTGCCGAAGCGTCTTGAGGAGCTGACGCGCCTTGCAAAAAAAGGCGGCAGCACCGACAATATGACCGTTGTTGCAATTTCTGTCATATAAGAAAGGCTATCCTAAATATTTTGAAAGATAATATATAATGCCGTACAGTACGGAAGTTGCCGTACCATACAAAATCACCGGTCCCGAAATAATGAATATCTTTGCGCCGAGACCGAGTATAAATCCCTCGGATTTAAATTCAAGTGCAGGCGAAACTACCGCATTTGCAAATCCGGTTATCGGAACAAGCGTACCTGCACCGCCATGCTTTGCAAGCTTTTCGTAAAGTCCGAGTGCGGTAAGTACGGCGCTTATAAAAACGAGGGTAACGGAAGTCCATGCCGCCGCAGTTTTTGTATCAAAGTCAAAATATGACGAATAGAAATTGTTAATACCCTGACCTGCACAGCAGATAAGACCGCCTATTATGAATGCCTTGAAAATATCACGGACATACTTTGAATTGGGAGATGCTTTTTTGACCATAGCGCCGTATTCTTCGGGGGAATAATTTTTCATGATATCTGCTCCTTTGCATATATTCCATAAATATATTATCCGCCAAAATTTGTTTTATACACGTACTTATCAATGAAAAGAGAGGTTTTTTATGCTTAAAAATATATTATCGGGCAGCGACTGTGCAAAATGCAAAATATGCTGTATCTTTGACAAATACGATCTTTGGGAAACACCCGTTGTAACGGAAGATGTTTATAATGAGGTGCAAAAGCTTATGCCTGAGGTGCGTTTTGTAAGCAAGGGTAACAGCAGACTTTTTATGATGCAGCCCGAAGATGTAAACGGCGAGGAGCTTTACTATTGTCCGATGCTTGACAAGAGCAATGGCTGTATGCTTGGAGATAAAAAGCCGTTTGACTGCCGCATATGGCCGTACAGGGTAATGGAGCTTGGCGGCAGGCTTGTCATATCAATAGCGTCTATCTGCCCGGAGATGTACAAAAAGCCGTTAAAGGAGCTTGTGGAGGAACTGGAACATGATGGTCTGGGAGAAAAGATATTTTCCGAAGCAGAGAAATGTCAGGATATAATAAAGCCGTATCAGGAAGGTTATCCCATACTTAAAGTAAAGAAAGAAATATAGGCAATACCGCACAATGCCCACTTGACGGCTTTGCACGAAATCTGCTTGCATCTTTCGCACAATCTCTTGCGGTATTGCCTATAATCAAAAAAGGACAAGGCTTTTACGCTCTGTCCTTTTTGTTTCAATAAGGGGCTGTTGCAGCGAACGCTGCAACCCGTCCCCGTCCCAATACAGCCTTTTTATTTTATCGCAGTGGCGGTTGTGGAATACGAAAACTGCATCCGACATGGAACTAAGCTTGAATTTTTGTTCCACAATGCTTGAAAGTCCGTCTATTGATTTTCTCATATCGACATTTGCGGAGGAGATGTACACTTTAGCAGGGTTAATTATCAGCATTGTTCATCTCCCACCACAACTTATGCGAAGGTTATTTCCTTGCCAATTGATATGTCATCATATCGGTCAAGCCAATATCTTAGAGAACTGCGACGTATCCCTTTTTCCTTGCACCATTCCCTTTGGCTTTTACCGCTTCGCTTGAACTCCTGTATTTTTGTCTCCCAACTCGTCAATTGCCCTAACACCTTTCTTGTGATTTTTTACATCTTTATTTTATCACAAGTTTTTTGTTCGTAAAGGTGGGATTTTTTGACGTTTACACATCAATCACGATTAAGTATGATTCCAAATACGGGTTTTCCGGGATAAAAAATAAACAAAGGCGAACGTTTTAAGTGGTTCGCCTTTGTCCAGTTTGGCTCCCCAAAGCGGATAGAATACAATCCGTTTCGGGGGAATTTGTTTCGGCATCATTTACCGCGGCCAACGGAATATCAACTTTTTTACCGTCCTTATCCTTGAAAACAATGGTCAATTTATCGTCATATACAAAAACTTTGGAGATCATTATTTCCGCAATTGTTTTTTTACCTTCCATGGTATTTATGTCGGTTGCTCGTATATCATCAATCAACACTTTTATCTGCTCCACCGACGGGACGTTATCAGCCATGGCTCGGTTGACCCTGATAGTCGATTCCAGCTGATTAATGCGTTCTTCCAGCTCGTTGATTTTATTATACAACATCTGGTTACCGCCTGTCTGAGCTATCGCGTTTACAACGTTCTCTGCCTGCTTTTTGCATTCGGCAAGCTGGATCTCCGGTGTATCGACATCATAATTCAACGCAAGCGCCGCTATGTACATTTCATGGATAGTCCGTGCAGTTTCTTCAACGCTCATTTTATCAAATAATGCCCTTGCTGCTCTGCATACTTCATCTTCAATTCTGTCTTTATGTTCATTGTGCTTGTGGCAGCCTGTTTTTTTCTGTACACCGTTGCAGCGATAATAATAATGCTTATCGCCGTTCCGTGCCGTTCCGGATAATCCGCTCATAGGCTCTCCGCAATATCCGCAGAAAAGTTTGCCGGATAAAAAATAATCTGCCCTTGCCGCATTTTTTGCAGCTCTCTTTCGATTAGCGCTTAATTTTTCACGAACTTTTTCAAATACTTCATCGGGTATCATCTGTGGGACCCCTCCTTCGATAACTATATCCTTATATTTGTATATGCCTTTATATTTTTCGTTTGACAACATATCATAAAAGCTATTGCATGTAAACGGCTTACCTCGCTTGTTTCGGAAACCTTGGGCGTTCAGATAGTCTGCGATATCGGTCAGCCGCTCCCCTGCCGCATACATTCGGAATACTGTTTCGGGGATAGCCCTGGTCTCCTCGTCAATGACCAGCTTTTTATCAACTACCTTATATCCCAATGGAATATGCCCCGTTGACTGCGCTTTCAATGCCGACTGACGCATACCGCGTATGGTCTTTTCGCGAAGATCTGCGCTGTAATATTCGTTAATAGCCTCAACGATATGGGTCATCATCTGTCCCGAAGCGTCCTCTCCGAAGCTCTCCATTACGGACAGCAGGCTCACGCCGTTTTTCAATAATATCTGACGGTTTAATGCGCTGTCAATGGTATTTCTCGAAAACCTATCCAATTTCCAGACAATAACGTGCTCCCATTCGTGCAGCGCGCTGTCTTTCAACATCTGCTGAAATGAGGGTCTGTCGTCATTCTTGCCTGTCATGGCTCGGTCTATGTATTCATGCACTACCGTTATACCGTGCTGCTCTGCATAATGGTAGCAGTCGTATAATTGACCCTCTATGGACTGCTCAGACTGCTTATCGCATGAAAATCTTGCATAAATTACTGCTTTTTTCATATTTCCTCCTTGATTTTTTCACGGAGGTATGCTATAATATATCTGTCAGAAATTCTTATAGCATATCCCCTTGGCTCCCCGTTCGGTGTTACCAGCACCGGGCGGGGATTTTTTATTTTGTCTTTTTTGCCAAAAGTTTATTTTTCCTTTCTGTAAATTCAGCTTGTAATTGCGGCATATTATGCTTGCTGTAATAATCAATAGCTAAATTACAGTAATATACCGCCTGGCCATAGTTTTTCTTCTTTTCCTCTATAATTGCCATACGCTTAAATGCAGGAATTTCACCATTAAAGCCATACTGTTGTACCCTAAGTAATTCTTTACGGTCATACTCTTTTTCTTGTGCGCTATTATATGGCATGAGATTATTTATTGTTTTTATCTGTTGCTCAATATATATTTCATTCGCCTGCGGTAACAATGCAATATCTTTTAGGCAATAATCAATACATAAATTCAGATATTTTTCATCTGCTCTATATTTATAATAAAAATTCTGCAACGCAATATAGCTGAAATGCAAATCTAATTCATTGTTAGCTTTATGCATTTCGTTCAATAATTCACATTCTTTTGAAGTATCAAAATCCTGATAAGATTTTTGTGTACTGCATTTTACGCTGCTTTTTTGAAAATCAGCACTATCTTCGTTTATGATATTTTCATCTGCATTATCGTTTTTATGTACAATACATTTATATATTATAACCCCTGTGACAGCCAGCAATACAGCCAATGCAATTATCCATTTTATCTTGTTGCCAATAGTTACAGCTGAAGCAATTTGTGCGATGAAAAATATCATGATCATCAAAACAACAAAGCCGATTAATATAATAACAACTAATTCATTACTTACGGTAGTCTGATTTGAATAATCTCTATACACAGGACGACTGTTGCTATGTGACACACGTCTGCGCCCCCTGCGTTTCTTGCCCCCAAGTGTTGATGAAAACGATATGCCCGTACCCGGGATAGATACGGTTGTCCTGACTTTTCCTCGGGAGTTTACGCCTATTCGGAAACCTTTTCCACCGATAGACGAACTTAGACCCCTTTTACTCAATGTAAATCTCGCTGGACCGAACTTTTTGCTCTTTCGGAATTTAAAACCCATATAATCACCCCTTTTTACGCAGGTATATCAAAATACACCCACATAGCAAATCTGACCATTTCTTCTGTTATACCGAAATATTCGGCAAGCTGCCATATTTCTGTATTACCGTTCTCAATAGCAATTATCATCTCGTCCTTCGGGGCGAGATTTTTTATTACCCATTTGTTTGTACGATATTCCATGCGTGATCGAAGTTCAAGGCCGAACGGCGAATAGAACGACCCTGTCTTACAATGACCTATCTCATGCGCCGTACACGTTGTAAGCTGATATTTATCGGTAATCTGCTTATGATCGATAACAATAGTGCAGTCGCCATTATCACATATAGCAATCGACGGTGTGCCATGGAGCCTGCCGCTTATCATCAATATATTGTCTCTATCGGCCATATCACATAATTCATCGTATGTAATCATTTATCAGCCTTCTTTCTTCTTTTCCTCACGCATTCTTCTGGCTATTTCTGCATATTTGCGGACATCTTCAATTACTTCATCATCAACGTCTGATGTGCCAAACAAAGCAAAGGACAGTTTTTCATTGTCCGTCGGCTCTTCGTTGCCAATGAGATAATCAACCGAAACTCCAAGAAATTCTGCAATTTGCGGAAGATATTTTTTATATGAAGTGTTATCCCCATTCTTCCAATTTGTAAATGCGTTTTTGCTTATTCCCAAATAGTCAGTCAAATCCTTTTGCTTTTTGTGTCGTTCCTTTAATAGCACACAAATATTATCTAAAATACACATTTTCTTCACTCCGTTTTTGTTTAAAGATACAAAAGTGTACTTTTTCGGTATTTATATATTGACAGTACCGATTTTGTGTGTTATTATAGTTTTGTAAGAAAAACTTGACACAATAAGCAATAAAAAACCGAGCCATAATCAACGGCAATTGATTATAGTTAAAGCACACGCTATATTTGTTTCTCTACTTATATAGTACATTTTTTATTTGCTTTTGTCAAGGTTTCCATACAAAAAACAACATATTTTACAAACTAATAGTGTGGGAGGTGTTCAATATATACAAGCTATTTATAGCAGAAGTCAAAAAGCAGCTTTCAATAAAAGGCTGGAAATATGCGGATTTATCCAAAGCAACAGGATATACCGTATGCAGCATTGAAGCGTTTATGTGCGGTGCCCGTGAGAGTGAGCGCATGGCCGATTGTATCGCAAAAGTTCTGGAAATTGAACGATAAGAAAGCGAGGTGAGAAAATGCACGGTGTAATAGTAGTGTGCATAATAATCTTTTTGCTGTTCAAATGTTTTATGTGGAAGTTGTATGCGGTGACATTACTACACTTCATGGTGGTAAATAACATCGAAATAACCAAAGAGCAGTTACAAAAACATCGTGAGGCGGTAATTCTCCATTGGTTAAATCTGGATAAGAAAGTGAGGTGAGAGGAATGAACGCATTAATCGCCTGCGAGGAAAGCCAGACCGTGTGCAAGGCGTTCCGTGAACTGGGGCATAACGCATTCAGCTGCGATATACAGGAATGTTCTGGCGGTCATCCCGAATGGCATATACAGGGTGATGTTATTCCGCTGATTAACGGTAACTGTGAATTTCGCACTGTTGACGGCACAGGTCATGTTATCAATGGTAAATGGGATTTGATTATTGCGCATCCGCCGTGTACATACCTTAGCAATGCTGGAGCGGCAAGATTATACAAAAAGATTAACGGTAAGTCTTACGTTGAGGTCGAAAGACTATCCAAAGGGCTTAAAGCAAAAGCATTTTTTCTTGAATTTTTATCGGCAGATTGCCCGCATATTGCGATAGAAAACCCTATACCGTCAGGAATATATATGCTCCCTAATTATTCACAAATAATTCAGCCGTATCAATTTGGACACCCTTATAGCAAAAAAACGTGTTTATGGCTCAAAGGACTGCCAAATTTGAAACCAACAAATATTGTAAATCCTTTGTGTTCGTGGGTTTCGGGAGGAAGTAAGAAATCCGATGGTAGCCCCCGCACAAATTGCGGTACGAAATTCAGGGACAGCAAAACAAGATCCAAAACATTTCCCGGTATTGCAAAGGCTATGGCGGAACAATGGGGAGGGTTGATTGAATGAAACCATTCTATTTATGGGACTACTACGAGGACTACGGCTTTATCGGTGATTATGATACCGAGGAAGAGGCCAGAGCAGCGGCAGCGGAGCACTTCGAGGATACCGACGGAGAATGTCAGATAGTTATGTTTGCATACTCCGTCGCAAAGAAAGCCTATGAGGTGGTAGCGTAATGCAAGCCAAAAGAGCACGGACGGAAAGCCTGAACAATCAGATATACAATGTACTGATTGACAATCTGGTCATTTCTTTGTACGTCCTGCATGAGCATTTCGGATTTGGTGCCAAGCGCATAGACCAATATGTCAAGGCGCTTGTGGAAATGGTAGACCGTTTCGACGAAGAGGCGCGCGACGGTGTACATAGAGTTAAAACCGAAGATGCGCGCAGGGAATATCAAGAAACATTCCACAATATACTGCGCGTTCGTACAAAGGAATTTATGCCGCCCGATTTTTATGCAGAAGTGTTTGAGGCGCGTCGCCCCACAAGGTCTGATGTAAAGCGCAAATACGACCGTGAAACGAGGGAGCGAGCCGAAAAGACCGCTGTATCGGTAGCACAGGCAGCGGAGATGCAGAAGGCTGCACAGATTTTTCAGCAGTTTCTTCGGGATAATGAAAAAGGAGGATAACATGGACAAGGACATTAAAATCACAGAGAGCGTTTCGGTATACGGACGAAAAATTATAATGGTCAACGAGCCCGGCGAGGAGCTTATGGCGCAGGTGTTGAAAAGGCTTATTGATAAGCGGCTTTATGAGGCTGCAAAGGAAAAGGCAAAGGAGGATGAAAAATGCGCGAAGTCATAATGTGCATAATTCTCGGATGCGTTATCGGTTTGTTGGTAATGCAGGTTATCGAGAATATAAGAGTCAGCCTGGAGGATGATACCGATGAACAGGACGAGCTGTAACGGCATAAAAAAATCCGCCCGAAACGGTTGCAGCCGTAACGGACGGAGGG
>CASFZT010000070.1 GCA_949299215.1 uncultured Ruminococcus sp. | reverse complement strand
CATTCTTCTTTAATTCAATAAGGGGCTTGCCCCGTCATTATAACATTCTTACGTAAAAACATCAAAAGCCAAGGGACTGCCGCACATTTTCGTACAGCAGTCCCTTTTTGCAAACTCTGAAAGGTATATTTAAAATGGAACTTCGTGATAAAAACGGTCTTACCGAAAAAGAATTTCTCGCTTTATATAAACCGGGCAACTATCCACGTCCGTCCGTTACAGCAGATAATGTCATATTTGCAATGGACGGCTCGGACTGGCGTTTGCTTCTTATAAAGCGCGGCGGTCATCCCTGTCTTGGAATGTGGGCACTTCCCGGCGGATTTTCTAATCCGAACGAAACGGTAGATGAAGCTGCTGCCCGTGAGCTTGCGGAAGAAACAGGCATTGAGGGTCTGCACCTTGAACAGCTTGGCCTTTTCAGCACTCCCGGAAGAGATCCACGCACATGGGTCATGACCTGCGCTTTCATTTCCATAACCGATATGTCAGACATAACCGCAAGTGATGATGCTGATGACGCTCATTGGTTCAAGATTGCAATTGAAAATAACAATACCCTCGTTCTCACATATGACGACATGATCCTATCTGCGAAATTTGACATAACGCAAAGCAATCCATGGGGCACGGATCATTTCCGCATAACTTCCAACAACGGCTTTGCTTTCGACCACGCAGAAATTATCCTTAAAGCGATCTTCAAGCTGCGGAACATGGGCTACAACATATAAAAACAGGCAATACTGCGTTTGTGCGGTATTGCCTGTAATTTTTACTGTCTGATATGAACTCCGTTAAGCTCAATATACTCCTCCATATCATTTTTAGCGTCCTCTATCCAACTGTCATTATCGGGCAAAAGATTATGCTTATCGCCGTTCGTTTCCGCCGCAAACTCATTTTCCTTTACATTTGGATCATGATTTTTTTCACACATATAAATCTTCCTTTCTCCTATAAAATTTTAACTGTTATGCTATCACATCCGTCGATATCTATGCAGTTAAAATGTTAAACGAGCGGTCTGTATGTACGCTGTATCAGAGATATCTCATTACAGCAATTACCTTACCGATTATCTCACATTCATCAACAATTATCGGTTCCATATAGTCGTTTTCCGGCTGTAAGCGGTAATGTCCGTTTTCTTTATAAAATGTCTTTACCGTAGCCTCTTCACCGTTTACCAAAGCGGCAACTATCTCGCCGTTTGAGGCAGACGAGCATTTTTCTATAACAACGATATCACCGTCAAGTATAGCGGCATTTATCATACTTTCGCCTCTTACCTTCAAAGCAAAAAGGTCGCCGTAATAGCTCTTATTCTCATGAAAATTGATATAGTCGGTAACATCTTCAACGGCAGTTATCGGCTGACCTGCGGTAATTGTTCCCACAAGAGGTATCTTAGTTGCGCCCTTTCCGACAAGCTTTATCGCACGGTTGCAGCCATCTGCTTTTTCAAGAAATCCCTCTTCAACAAGGGTATTCACATATCTTGCCGCAGTTGACGTTGAACGTATATCAAGAGCTGCGCATATCTCACGGATAGACGGTGTAAAACCATCCTCTATCCTTTCTTTTATATACTCATACACCCTTTTTTCTTTATCGTTCATATCTCATCATCCTTTCCGTTCTTCAAGCTTTTTCAGTATAAGACGTGCAAGCTTATTTACATCTCCGCATCCGAGTGTAACTATCAGATCACCGCTTTTTGCATGAGCCGCAACATATTCCGCAGCAAGCTCAAAATTTTTATCATGCTCTTCTTCCTCAAACCAGACACTTCCCGGTATTTTCTCCGCAAGGTGCTTTGTATGGATACCTATTGTATTCTTCTCACGAGAACCCATAATTGCGGTAAGCACGACCTCATCTGCAATTGAAAGTGCAGTCACGAAATCATCAAGCAACATTGATGTTCTTGAATAGGTAAACGGCTGATGCACCGCCCATACTTTTTTATATCCAAGACCCTTTGCCGCATTCAGCACGGCGGAAATTTCCGCAGGGTGATGTGCATAATCATCGGCAACGACTATCCCGTCTACCTCGCCGTACTTTTCAAAACGTCTGCATGCGCCGTAAAAATTATCAAGACCTCTCTTAATATCCTCTGCATCCGCACCGACATAATCTGCCGCCGCAGCCGCTGCGACTGCATTTATAATATTATGCTCTCCTGCGACATGAACAGTTACCTCCGTGATCTTTTTGCCATCATGCATAAGGTCAAAGGTCGACTCCATTCCTCCCGTATGAAATATATTCTTCGGATACCAATTATTTTTATCACTTGCACCAAATGTAATTATATCTTTACCTGCGACCCCAGAAACTGCTTTCATTGAATTTTCATCATCGCCGTTCACTATAACCGCCTTTGAAGCATTTTCCGCAAATTTTGCAAAGGATACTATAATATTATCAAGACATTTAAAATAGTCCAAGTGATCCTCATCTACATTTAAAATAACTGCCACAGCCGTTGAAAGATTCAGAAAATGATCCTTAAATTCACAAGCCTCACAGGTCATGATACTGCTTTTTCCTGCTCTGCCGCTGCCATGTATAGCAGGCAGCTTTCCGCCTATAACTGCGCTTATATCCAAACCCTTATCAACAAGTATCTGTGTTATCATTGATGTAACGGTAGTTTTTCCGTGAGTACCGCTTACGCATATCGTATCCTCAAAACAGCTTGTTACCACGCCTAACAACTGACTGCGCTCAAGCACAGGCACTCCGCTTTCTTTTGCTGCAACGAGCTCAGGATTATCCTCCATTATTGCAGCCGTATAAACGATAAAGTCCGCACCATTGATATTTTCCGCTCTCTGACCGAGGTATACGGGTATTCCCATATCCCGCACAGCTTTAAGCGTTTCCGTTTCATTATTATCCGAGCCTGTCAGATTGTATCCCTTTGAATGAAGTATCTGTACAAGCGGATACATTCCCGAACCGCCTATACCGATAAAATGGATATGTTTCTTATTTTTAAGAATATCTATGTTTAAAAAATTATTACTCAATCATAACACCTCTAACATTGACATTTAAGAAATATTTAAGAATAGTATGGTATATTATATGATGTGGTATACAGGATAATCTTTAATTGCCGTAATTGAATAGATTTACCTTTTATAGGACAAAATATTATCAGTCATGTATCCCACTCTATTCAAATCGGCAATGCCGGAAATTATTAAGGAGGACATTAACATGAACATCACAGACATCAAAATCAGAAAAATTATTCCCGAGGGCAGACTCCGCGCAATTATCTCTATCACTATCGACGATATGCTTGCTATCCATGATATCAAGGTGGTTCAGGGTGATGAAAGACTTTTTGTTGCAATGCCGAGCCGTAAAGATGAAAACGGTATATTCAGAGATGTTGTTCATCCCATCTCACCCGAGGCAAGACAGCTTATCGAAAGCCAGATCCTTGACGCATACACACGTCACATTGAGCTTATGCAGGCTGAAGCTGAGGCTGAAGAAGCAGGCTTATAATTTTTGTTTTATGCCTATGACCGCCGAACCTTACCGTTCGGCGGTTTTTTCTGCCGTTTTGCTTATTTAGCCATATCCAGCTTTCTTGCGGCAAGAAGCAATGCAGTCTGCGTTTTACCGTCCTTTATCTCGCCGTTAAGTACCATATCCACTGCCTTTGAAAGCGGCATTTTTATAACGTCCAAAAATTCGTCCTCGTCAAGCGACTGCTTATCAAAAGACAAGCCCGTTGCAAGGTACATATGTATTTTCTCTGTAAGATACGCAACAGACGGATACATTACGCCCATATACTCAAAGCTTTCACACTTTGCGCCTATCTCCTCTTTAAGCTCCCTAAGACCTGCCGAGCGGTGATCTTCGCCGAACTCAAGCTTTCCTGCCGGAACCTCCGTCAAAACTTCCTTAAACGGATATCTGAACTGCTTTACAAGATACACCTCTCCGGTCTTATTGACAGGCACTATACACACTCCGCCCGGATGTATAACGAGCTCTCTTGTCACAACAGCGCCGTTTTCAAGCTCCGCCATATCCTTTTGGACTTTTATTATCTTACCGTCAAAAATAGGCTCTTCCGAAACGGTTTTTTCCTGTAAATGCATAAAAATTCTTCCTTTCCACAAAGCAACATATGTTCTGTTTTCATTATAGCACACATTTTTTATTATTGCAAGTACCTGCACACAATAAATTTTATCCCCTGTACGCACATATTTTTCAACACGCAAACAGGGGATAAATTATTTTTGCTTTTTATATTTTTTCAGCAGTTTTATCTGCATTTTAATAAGAGCATACGCCTCTTTTACTTCCGTTCTGTCTGCGGAAATTCCGCCGTAGCATACCTTTTTAAACGGTTCAATAAGCTTATAAAGCGAAAGTCCCGTTCTTTGCTCGGTAAACTCCGCTACCTGCTCCGCTGTCATATTGACAAACTTATCGTCAAAAATCCTGCCCAGCTTCTTTACATACCGTGCATACAAAAGCAGCATCGCCTTATCCGGATTTTTAAACCGGATATACACGGCAAATGTGCATTCTTCAATAAGCGGCATGGAAAGCACGATCAGAATTATTGTAACTATGCCAATAAACACAGCAACGCATACTACCAGCACAGAAACATAGTCCGTTCCGGTATCCTCGTCCTCCCGATCTTCTGCTGCGGTATTTGCACCGCCTACCGTCGGCTCATAAATTACCCAGCCTGCACCCGGAATATATACCTCCGGATATGCGTGTGCATTTTCGGTCGTAACATAATATATTCCCGTATTTTCCGTTACCATAGGTACAAATCCCTCGGAATAGCGGACGATAAGCCCCTCCGCACGTGCAAGCAAGCAAAACGCCGTTGCGAAGTCGGAACAGGTACCTCTCTTGCTCTCGGTAAGGAAAAATTCGGGTGTATCGCTTTCTTCCGGTGCTCTGTATGCAAGGTCATAAACAAAGCCGTTATTATGAAAATATGCCGCAATTGCCTCTGCCTTTTCATAATCATAGGTAAGTCCCGATGTTATCTCGGCAGCAAGGTTATCTATTGTTGTATTATAATAGCTATAATTTTCAGCCGCAAGCTTACCTGCCTCATCACATTCTTTCAAAAAATATTTTACGGCAGGATATATCTCATCATCGTTATCAATAACATTAGACGCTGCCGAAAGTATATTTTTATACTCATCATATGTCATATCACACAAACCGGAATTTATCCAGCCACTGTTTATAACATACCTTTGGTCATATGAATATATATCATATCCCGTATCAATATTCAGCAAGTTCGCATTTGTAAATGTTTCTCCGGAATACGAACGATAAACTTCAAGCTTCATATCGTCAAGCAATGTCACACTTGCCGTTCTCTGCGGAGTGATAATATAAGCGGCAGGAAATGCCTGAGCACGCACTCTTGTAAAAAAGCTTCTGTCTTCGTAATCGGGAGCATAACCCTCTTCTGCCTTTTGCAGTATACTGCTGTCCGCCGTTTTATAAATCTCAAGCAGGTTTGTATAACTAAGCGAACCAAACATATTCTCCCATTGCTTATAGCCGTTATAATCCAAATCCTCTCTGCAAACCCATACCCTTATATTCGGATCATATTCATCAAAGGTCTGTGTTTTAAGATACTGAACATTTTCCGTACTGACTATATAAAGCAATCTGCTTTCCGACTGCAGCATTTCATCTGCATTTCCAGAACTGGTATGAAATCTTCCCACATACTCGGTACTTTGTCCGCCTATTGAAAAGCGTGTGGAAAATTCCTCAAACTTTTCATAAAACGGAGTTTCTTCCGGCTTCGGAATAATAAGTGCCAACAGCACTGCCGCTACTGCAAAATCAACATACGCCGCCACTGCTGCTTTTTTACCCTCAATTTTACTGCCCCTTGTCATTCCCAGACGATTCATGTAAATGTATATAAACATATTCAAAGCGGCAATAATGACAATTCCTACAAACGGAACAGACTGCACAGCCTTTACGTATATCGCCATCGGAATAAGACAAATCAATGTAAGAATAAAAATTCTGTAAATAACATGAGTAAAATAATATGCTACCGATGCTATAAAAAAGGTAAATCCTATAAGCACAGTCCATAAAAACGCAGGATCTTCTCCGCTTAGTCCGCCCGTCAGAAACCATTCGGCTATTCCCAAAGGATTATCCGCCGAAAATAGTATCATTCGTATGACAATAAGCACTCCGAACGCAAAAGCCATATAAATCAATATTCCCAGCTTTTTATGCGAATGCATAAAATCAAACATGGCAAACATCACGATTACCATTACAGATGTCACTGGAATATGAAGAAAGCTGTCAGTATAAAGATATGCAATAACAGCAATTATAGCTTCCGTATATAAAAACGGCAGTATCTTTTTTTTCAGATTGTCCAAACTGAAAAAGCTGTCCATAACAGCCTCCTTATTTATGTTGTCTTTATTGCAAAACTGCCGTATAATCCTCATTTATTATCCAATACGGCTCATTGACACATATATTTTTTCCTGCAATAACAGGGGTCACATTAACTCCTCCCGTTTCCGCAGAAGAAATTTCGGCAGAAAGCGCTGCGTCCGCCAATGATGTGAACAGCATAAATCCACTGCTTGTTTTTTTGCTCTGCATATCCTCTGTCGGAATACGCAAGACCTTTTTATTTTCGTGACAAAAATCATACTTTGCAAGTACGGTTTGCAGCATCTGCACATCGCCGTATTCCGATATATCATAGCTTTCAAAGCCATTCTTTCCGTTTATCCATACAGTCGACTCAAAGCCGAGCTTCACAAGTGACGCCGTTACCGCAAGCATACCCTCCACCGCACGTTCATCAAGCGCTCTTTCGCTGCCCATGCTGTCCAGCACTATGACCTGCTGCATAGCTTCGATCTCATCATCAAGACGCACCATATAAATATCACGTCTTGATGAAAGCTTCCAGTTTATACGCTTTATCGGGTCGCCTTCCGCATATTCACGATGCGTATATCCCGGCATTCCTCCAAAGAAATTTGCCTTATCAGTTTCCTTTGTATCCTCGACCTCATCGGAAAAGCGTATCGTTTCACAGGTATTCT
Source organism: uncultured Ruminococcus sp. (assembly GCA_949299215.1). Taxonomy (GTDB): domain Bacteria; phylum Bacillota; class Clostridia; order Oscillospirales; family Ruminococcaceae; genus UMGS363. The sequence goes on along the minus strand of CASFZT010000070.1, from coordinate 1,594 downwards.
TCACAAGCGGAGTATCGGCAGGGATATCCGGTATATTCGGGAACACCCTTATCGTTTTGGAATAGGTATTAAGTCCCGTTTCCTTATACATGGAAATATTCAAAAAGTTCAGAAAATCCACCATTGCGATATTTTCCGCACCTATCACCGCACCGCCCCACATCTTAGCCTTGAAAAGTATCTCAAATTCCGTACTGCTCCTCGGTGAAACGCTGACTGTATACAAATTCGTATTCTCGTCACTTTCCAAGCTATCACATTCACGCAGCTTTATTCTTACGGCAGGCACGGGAAATATGCTTCTGTTTCTGACAGAAAATTTTAATTTGACGATCTCGCCCTTATACACCATACTGTCGCTGATATCTGCCTGGATCTCAACACAGCCGGAACGGTACATTCCAAATGTGATGGCAAGCGAAAAAACAAGTGCGGCAGCAAATATATAAAAAAACACCCAACCTATCTCAGCCGACATATACAATGCGAAAAACGCACATATTCCCATTGACACAAAATACCCGAACATTCTCCACGCACGAGTCAGTTTTTCTTTATTCATTCTGCCGACCTCATTCAACGGGAACTCTTGTTTCCGCTATCACACGTCCAAGCACATTCTCCGGCGTTCCGTATCCCGACTTTCCCTTAGGAGAAAGCATTATTCTGTGAGAAAGAACCACCACCGCACATCTGCGCACATCCTCCGGAGTAATATAATTTCTGTCGTCCATAAACGCCCACGCCTTTGCCGCCTTATAAAGTGCGATACTTCCTCTCGGGCTTACGCCAAGCTTTATATTATCATTATTTCTTGTATTTTCGACAAGCGAAACTATATAATTTTTTACATTATCCGCAGCGGTAACATTTTTCACCTGCTGCTGCAGCTCAACAATATCCTCTGCCGAGAGCACGGCAGAAATATTATTAATCGGATTTTCATACTCATTTCTGCCGAGCACGGACAGTTCGTCGCTCATCGACGGATAGCCTATACTTATTTTCATTGCAAATCTGTCCATCTGCGCTTCAGGAAGGTGATATGTTCCGTATGTTTCAACGGGATTCTGTGTTGCAAGCACCATAAACGGCTTAGGCAATACAAAAGTTTTTCCATCCAGGCTTACCTGACGCTCCTCCATTATCTCAAGCAGTGCCGACTGTGCTTTCGGTGAGGCACGGTTTATTTCATCGGCAAGCAAAAAATTACAGAACGCCGCACCTTTTTTATACTCAAATTCACCCGTCTGACGATTTATCATATTAAATCCCGTAATATCTGAAGGCATGATATCCGGAGTAAGCTGTATTCTTCCGAAAATGCCGTTTACCGAGCGTGACAATGCTGCCGCAAGCTGTGTTTTTCCTACTCCGGGCACGTCCTCAATAAGAACATGACCCTCCATAAGCATAGCTGCAACGGCAAGAGTGATAGGTTCACGCTTACCTACAATAACCTTTTCGATATTATTTATCAATGCTTCAACCTTACTATTCATCTATCCTGTTACCTTTCGGAAAATTTGTATGGTATTATTGCTTATCCTCGCTGTTTTTATCATTTGCTGCGGCAAATTTCTTTCCTGCATAA
>CASFZT010000069.1 GCA_949299215.1 uncultured Ruminococcus sp. | reverse complement strand
CCTATTGACATTTCACCGTAGGACTTTACTTTAATTTTGATATGTTATAAATTTATCGTAGGCAGTTTGCCAGATGTCCGTGTTTTCAGGTTCAAAAGTTTTAATTGTATCGGATGCCGCAATGATCTGTCTTGCAGTTTTTATATCGGGAATAACGCATTTTGCAATAAATTGGATAGCAATATTTCCGTAAGCGGTAGCTTCAATAGGTCCTGCGTATAATTTGCAGTTGCAGGCAGATGCCGTCATTCTGCAAAGCAAACCATCTTTAACACCGCCACCGACAAGATAAATTCCGTTATAGTTTTTACCGGTACATTCACAGATCTCATCAAACGTCTGACGATATTTAAGCGCAAGACTTTCATAGATGCAGCGTATAATTTCACCCTCTGTTTCGGGAATATACTGATTTGTCTTACGGCAAAATTCTCTTATTCTTTCGGGAATATTTCCGACAGGTACAAATTCGGGAGCATCGGGGTTTATAAAGCATTTAAAAGGCTCGGACTGTAAAGCAAGTCTTTCAAGCTCTGCATAAGAATAATCCTTCCCCTCACGCTTGAATTGACGCCGTGATTCTTGTATAAGCCATAAGCCTATTATGTTTTTGAGGAATGTTGTTTTTCCTTCATAGCCAAGTTCATTTGTAATATTCAGAGATGCAGATTTATCGTTTATGACAGGTTCGTTGGTTTCGGTGCCAAAAAGCGACCATGTTCCGCAGGATATGAAGATAAAGTCTTTTTCACTTGTAGGAGCAGCCGCAGCAGCACATTGAGTATCATGACCGCATACGGAAATAATTTCGGCAGGGGAGATACCAAGTTCTTTGCAAATGTCTTCTGATATCAAGCCTGCGCTTGTTCCGGCAGGTACAATTTCAGGCAGTAGTCTTTCCGGTATACCAAGAGCATTTACCACAGTCTTGGACCATTTTTTATTTACCATGTTGAGCAATTGTGTTGTTGAGGCAATAGAAAGCTCTGTCTGGACTTTTCCCGTGAGCAAGTAATTAAAAAGATTTGGCATCATGATAAGTGAGGACGCATTTTTTAAAATATGCGGACGATTTTTTACAAGCGAAATGAGCTGGAAAGCTGTGTTTATCTCCATAAACTGATTGCCCGTAATTTTGTAGAACTGCTCTTTGTTAAGACGCATAAAAGCATAATCAAACATACCGGACGTGCGTTCATCTCGATAATGTACGGGACATTCAAGAATATGTCCGTCACTGCCTATAAGAGCAAAATCCACACCCCATGTGTCGACTGCCGCAGTATCAAAACCGCCGCTGTTGTGTGCTTTAACAAGTCCTTGCTTTACTTCATGAAAAAGCCGTGGAAGATCCCAATAAAGCGTATCTCCAAGCTTGACAGGAATATTTTCAAAACGATGTACTTCTTCAAGCTTTATGGTATTTCCGTCAAAACTGCCGACAATGGCACGTCCGCTTGATGCACCGAAATCAAAAGCAAGTGCCCGCTTTATATTACTCATTTTACCACGCCCTTTTTAAGAATAATATTTGCGTAAACGGCTTCTTCTCCGGTCGCAATTACAGCGTATGCCTTTTTGGCACGTTCGTAAAATGCAAAACGTTCTATCATCTCAATATCACAGTTATTTGGCTCATATTTGTTAAGGATAGATTTATATTCATCCCATATTACAGGTATTGGGTCCCCATCAACCACCTGCATAAGCATAACCGGTTTTGGTGTATATGTGTCAAGAGGAAAAAATTTAAGTATGGCATCAAGTAATTCCGGAACGCCGTGACCATCGCATCTTATGACTCTTTGAGCAATTGTTTCCGACGGGAAATTACCGTCAGCAATGACAATTTCATCTCCGTGTCCCATTTCAATTAATGCCTTAATTAATTCGGGCGATATAATTTTAGGAATATTTTTTAGCATATCCTACCTCATTTCAATCAAATATCACATAGTTTTCTTTTCTCGGTTTTGCATCGGGAATAGGGGAATCTGTGTAGCCGAGAATACAGTTTCCTATTCCGACATATTTTTCATCAAGTTCCCATTTTTTCATTAATTCTTTACCCTCATCAGTCATAAATACCTCTTTTGCACGATGTATCCAGCATGATGAAACACCGAGAGAATATGCAGCGTTCATCAGATTACCCATTACAAGTGAGCCATCGTAAATGTACGTTGGAATGGTGCTGTCTGCAAAAACGATAATAACGGTACTTGCGTTGTAGAACGGGTCAATATCGGCTCCCATAACAGCAGCATTTAGCTTTGAAAGCTTTTTCACTGTGTCCTTGTCCGTAACGCAGACCATAACGGATGCCTGGAGATTTCTTCCGCTCGGAGCATATTTTCCGGTTTCAATAATCTGTTCAAGAATTTCCTTGGGTACGGTTTGGGTGTTGTAGGATTTAACACTTCGGCGTTCTGTCAGATTTTTAATAACCTCATTCATAAGACATATCCTTTCTCTATATAATGACAATCCGAACGTAAAAATGCGTTCGGATTGTATAAAATATAGTTAATATACTATGTTTTAAATTACATAAGAGATTTGTAAAGCTCTGTGATCTCCTCAACGGAAGTATCTCTCGGATTACCGGGACGGCAAGCATCATCGTAAGCAGACTGAGCAAGGAAAGGAATATCCTCTGGTTTTACAATATCCTTGAGGTCTGCGGGAATTCCAACATCAAGTGAAATCTGCTTAACAGCGTCAATTGCAGCCTTTCTATATTCTTCCTGCGACATAGCGTCAACGCCTTTTATACCCATAGCACGAGCAATTTCACGGTATTTTTCACCTGTAGCAGGAGCGTTGTATTCCATAACAGTAGGAAGAATGATAGCATTTGCAACACCGTGAGGCGTATCATAAAGAGCGCCAAGAGGGTGAGCCATAGAGTGAACTATACCAAGACCTACATTTGAGAAGCCCATGCCTGCAACATACTGACCGAGAGCCATATCTGCACGACCTTGCTTTGTATTTGCAACAGCGTCACGAAGGCTTCTTGCAATGATCTCGATAGCCTTGAGGTGGAACATATCGGAAAGCTCCCAAGCCCCCTTTGTGATGTAACCTTCAATAGCGTGTGTAAGAGCGTCCATACCGGTAGCAGCGGTAAGCCCCTTAGGCATGGATTCCATCATATCGGGATCTACAAAAGCAACGACAGGAATGTCATGAGGATCTACACAAACCATCTTTCTGTTCTTTTCTGCATCTGTGATAACGTAGTTGATTGTAACCTCGGCAGCAGTACCTGCAGTTGTAGGAACAGCAAGAATAGGAACGGATTTATTTTTGGTATCTGCAACGCCTTCAAGGCTTCTTACATCTGCAAATTCGGGATTAGCGATAATGATACCGATAGCCTTGGCTGTGTCCATGGAAGAACCGCCGCCTATAGCAATTATGTAATCAGCATTTGCAGCCTTGTAAGCGTCAACACCCGTCTGAACATTTTCAATAGTAGGATTTGGCTTGATATTTGAGTAGACGTCATAAGCAAGACCTGCAGCGTCAAGAACATCTGTTACTTTTTTTGTAACGTTAAATTTGATAAGATCGGGGTCTGAGCAAACGAAAGCTTTTTTAAAGCCTCTTGCTTTAGCTTCATCAGCGATAGCGTTGATAGCGCCCGCACCGTGGTACGAAGTTTCGTTAAGGATAAATCTGTTTGACATAATTTATGTACTCCTTTGTATTTATTTAATTTGAAAAATTTTTTTCAAATACTTACCTTGTTTGGTGTTTGGCAGACGTATGTTTTATTTGTCACCGTAGGGATATTTTTTATATCCCGGGTGTTTTCCCGTGACCTTGTATTGTTCACGCATAGAGCAAAGACGGTCTATGTTTTCGCGGGATATTTCCTTTTCGCCGCCGAGAAGATGAGCGGTAAGGCTTATTTTTGCCCAAAGCTCAAGAGTTTCCATGCGGTAGTATGCGGTTATAAGATCTGCGCCTACTGTTAAAGCACCGTGGTTTTGCAGCAGCAGGACATCATGCTCTTGTAAATATGGAGCGATAGCTTCCGGAACTTCATATGTAGACGGTGTGCCGTAAGGTGTAACCGGAACGGACCCGACAGCAATGACAGCCTCAATCATAGTATATCCGTCAAGAGCCTTATTTGCAACAGCATATCCCGTAGCTGTAGGAGGATGAGCGTGTACGCAGGCATTTACATCGGGACGTTCTTTATAGCAGCGCAGGTGCATTTTGACCTCGGAGGACGGATGATATCCGTCAATTGCGTCAATGACCTCACCCTCGGCATTGATTTTAACGATTTTTTCGGGTGTGATAAAGCTTTTGCTTATACCCGTAGGAGTAGCAAGGAAAGTGTCGTCATCAAGTCTTACGGAAACATTTCCGTCGTTAGCGGCGACCCAGCCGAGCTGCCACATTTTATGACACACATCACATATTTGCTCTTTGATTTCCTGTTCGTTCATAATACCTCATTTCCGCCGTACAAAAGAAGCTCATACAGCATAACTAATAGAATTTACATAAATAAATCTTAAACTCATAGTTATATTATACAATAATCCTCAAAAAAAATCTACCATATTTTAAAATTTGGCAGAAAAAAAGCAAGCAGATTTTTGTTGACTTTTAACAAAAATCTGCCTGCATTATTTTAAAAAATATGTATTATTTTATCCCAATTCCAGCATTTTGTTTATGCAGACCGAGGCTCTGTTGATCTGTTCGGGAGTCATTTCAATGACAAGTCCGCCTTTGCCGATAAGACAGTTGTAAACGTCTGTAAGAGTGGTTGCCTTCATGTCAGAGCAGATAAGCTTTTTGGAAAGAGGATAGAAATTTTTATCGGGACAGATGTACTGCAGATGTTCGGCAATAGAGATCTCGGTGCCGATAATGAATTCTGTGCCGCTGCTTTTCTTTGCAAAATCAATGATACCGGAAGTTGAACCTATGTAATCCGCATATTTGCAAATCTCCGGGCGACATTCCGGGTGTACAAGCAGCAAAGCGTCAGGATGTTCTTTCTTTGCCTCCAGAACTTCATCTTCTGTTACAGACGCATGAATAGGACAGCCACCGTTGATAAGCCTTATATTTTTTTGTGGTAATTTTTCTTTTACAAACGAGCCAAGATTGCAGTCCGGAATAAAAAGAATATTGTCATTTTCAATTTTAGAGCATATCTCCACAGCCGAGCTTGATGTCACGCATACATCACAAAGCTCTTTCAAAGCAGCGGTCGTGTTTACATACGCAACAACTGTATAGCCGGGATTTTCGCTTTTGAATTTTTCAAGCTCTTTTGGAGAAATCTGTTCCGCCATAGGACAGCCTGCGTGCTGGCTTGAAAGAATGACCTTTTTGTGAGGAGAAAGTATTTTGCAGGTTTCTGCCATAAAATGCACTCCGCAAAGCAGGAGAGTGTCATTTTTATCCGATTGAGCAAGCTGAGAAAGCTTGAATGAATCTCCTGTGTAATCGGCAATTTCCTGAATTTCCTCCGCAACATAGCTGTGTGCGAGAATGGTAACTCCCATTTCCTTTTTCAAACGTAAAATTTCCTGTTGAATATCTTTAATCATTATTTTGCTCTCCTTAATCTTTATTTTCGGTTTGTGTTAAATCATTTGTTTCGGTATTTTTGTTTTTCTTCAAGAAGTATGTTATCTTAGGTTCTGTTGAATTATCAGCAGATGATTTTGAGAATACAGGCTCAAGGTAATCATCGGTATTAGACGAAAGGCCTTTTTTGTTGAGCAAAAAGTCCATAAATTCTTTTACAAGAGAGTAAATTACCGCAAAAATAGGTACTCCGAGAAGCATTCCCGCAAATCCGAAAAGACCTCCTCCCAAAAAGATAGCAAACATTACCCAGAATGAAGAAAGTCCGGTTGAATCTCCGAGGATCTTTGGACCGAGAATATTTCCGTCGAATTGCTGCAGGATAAATATAAAGATTATAAACGGGATAACCTGTTTCGGTGCAGCAACAAGAAGCAGAAATGCACTCGGAATAGCACCGATAAACGGACCGAAAAACGGAATGACATTTGTTACGCCGACCACAACACTTATTAATGCAACAAAGTCCATGTTCATGATCGTCATTGAAATAAAGCAAAGTACGCCTATTATAAATGAGTCTATGAGCTTGCCGGAGATAAATCCGCCTATTGTCCTGTTGGTGTGGGAGGAGATGTTAAAAACGGTTTTTGCAGCTTCAGCAGGAAATATTGCGGTAACAACTTTGCGAAGCTGTGCAATAAATCTTTCCTTTCCGAGAAGAAGATATACCGCAACGAAAAAGCCGATTATAAAATCCTTAAGTCCTATAACAATGACTAAAGCGCTGTCTTTGAGCCTGAGAGCCATATCAGCAAGCTTTGGAATAATGGAATTTGCAGTTTCAACAATCTTAGGCTGAATTGAATTGAGCGCACTTTGTATCTGTGTGTAAATTACCGGATAATCCTTGAAAAGCTTGGTAAGTCTTGTTTCGATATTCTGAATGTAATACTTGAAATTATTTGCAATATCCATGATACTGTCAATTACTTCGGGCAGAAGTATTGCGATAAGAGCTGTTATTATTGCAATAAGTATCGTTATGCTGACAGCAACACTAAGACTTCTCGTAAGTCTGGAATGCGGCTTTTTCTTTTCGACGAGCTTTTTAAACAGTCTTTCAAACCACATCATGATTGGATTTGCAAGATATGCAATTACCACTCCCCATGTAACGGGGGCGAGTACTTCAGCAATCTTTCCGAACAATGCAGCAATAATGCTGAATTTTTGCACGATCACGACCATTAAAAGACATATCGCAAATGTAATTATGGCGTACAGCGAAATGGTTGCATACTTTTTATTAAATTCAAATTTCATGTCATATATCGTCCTTTTATAATTTTAAAGCAATACCGCACAAAACCCACTTGACAGTTATGTACGAAATCTGCTTGCAGATTTTCCGTCATATCACACAAAAATTTCTTGACATACGACAGTATGCCTGTAAATTTTTTGCGCAATCTGCTGAAAAATCTGACTTCGCATCTTTTGCACAAGCTATGTGCGGTATTGCCTTAAAATAACCATTTTAAATATTATATCACCGATTTGACAATTTGTAAAGCAAAAAACAATGCAATTTTAACTTTTGTAATTATTCCAAAAGTTCCATTTATTGAAAAAAGTAAATCTGCCACACGCTTTCTTACGATACGCACAAACCCTCACAGCCTTTTAGCCAATATTTTTTAAATATTGGAGAGGTTTCCAAAGGACTCTTCGCCCTTTGGGCGCCGTCCGCAGACGGCGAAATTCCCCAAAATGCGTTTAAAAACAGAGCAAGGGGTGAAAAATTCGATAGCGTTTTGAATAACAAGCTTGCTTGTTTTGAGGCAGAACACGACCGCTTCCCCTTTGCTGCAATAATAAAGAACTTTATCTTTTTAGACAGTCTGAACTATTGTAATTATTCTAAAAATTATTTTTACATATTAATAAGCGAGGTTATGAAAATTATGATAATCAAAGCAGGAGCGATATATCGTATCGTAATATTAAATATTTTTTCAAAACGGAATTTAAGTGTACCTTCATTTGATATTTCTCTTGAAGCCGATTTTATACCCCATACATATCCTACTAAAATACAAATAAATAATCCGCCTATCGGCATGATGATCTTATCTGATATAAAATTGAGCAGGTCAAAAATCGGCATACCACCTATTGCAGATCCGGAAAGAACATTGAATGACATAGATGCAAGAGTACTTACCGCAAAAACCGCTATACTGCATATTATTGCAGAAACTGTACGTGAGAGATTTGTTTTTGAAGAAAACCATGAAACCATTACTTCAAGAAGTGAAATTGATGATGTAACGGCAGCAAAAAATATAAGAATAAAGAAAACAGGAGCTATAATATTTCCGAATTTCATACGTGAAAATACAACCGGAAGAGTTTCAAATATAAGTCCCGGACCGCTTGTGATCTCTAAACCAAATGAAAATACCGCTGGGATTATAAGCAGTCCTGAGATAATGGCTATAAGTGTATCAAGAGTAACTATTGTTACCGTATTTTTAAACATATTGGTATCCTTTTTCAAATAGCTTCCATAAGTAATAAGTGTACCCATACCAAGCGAAAGTGAAAAGAACACCTGTCCCATTGCATTAAGCGCAATCCGAGCAAAATCTCCAATTGATTTAATATGTGAAAAATCAGGTATAAGAAAATATTTTACACCTTCTATAGCATTAGGCAAAGTAAGACTGTAAATCATTATTATCGTAAGGAATATAAACAAAAGCGGAAGAAGCACGGAACTTACTTTTTCAATTCCCTTTGAAACTCCGCCTATAACAATAATTGTGCTAATTGCAGAAAAAATAAAAGTCCATATAATAGGCTGCACAGGTTCGGATATATACCGGTTGAAATATTCGGCATTAAGATCATCTCCGCTAACAAATATATATTTTATAACCCAGCCTCCGACAACGTTATATGCAGATAGAATCACAAACGAACCTATAATACCTATACCGCCTACAAAACCCCAGCCTTTTTTTATTTTATTGCATGAATCCACCGCATTAAGACCTGCATATCTTCCGATAGATGTTTCCGAAAGCAATATCGGAATACCGAGAAGCACAAGAAATATGATATACATTACTAAAAATACAGAGCCTCCGTTTGTTCCTGTCATATATGGAAATTTCCATATATTTCCTAAACCAATAGCAGAACCTGCCGCCGCCATAACGAAACCTATACCTGATGACCATTG
>CASFZT010000068.1 GCA_949299215.1 uncultured Ruminococcus sp. | reverse complement strand
ATACCCATACACCTTCGCATATTAATTTACAGTAAAGTTTCAACGGGCGTATATCACAAATACGTTTCGAAATATGGGAGGTACAAAATGAATATTTACAGCCCCGAGGGCAGAACCATCAACACTATTGAAAATCTTGCGGGAATAAAAACCATACACGCACTTCAGGAATCTATGCTCCAGGGCAAAATTCTTGAAGCAAGAGTTTCCGTTTGCGACAGCGATCACAATCTCATTATCGATCTGCCATGCGCTAAAGGCATTATCCCCCGAAACGAAGGTGCTATCGGTATTGCCGACGGCTCTACAAAGGACATTGCTCTTATTTCCAAGGTCAACAAACCCATATGCTTCAAAGTAACAAGCATCGAACGCAGTGATGACGGAAAATATACAGCCTATCTTTCCAGAAAAGCTGTTCAGGAAGAATGTATGGAAAATTACATCTCCTCACTCTCACCCGGAGATGTAATTCCTGCAAAGATTACTCATCTTGAGCAATTCGGTGCTTTTGTAGACATCGGCTGCGGTATTCCGTCGCTTGTACCCATCGACGCCATATCAATATCAAGAATATCACATCCATCCGACCGATTTCAGAACGGGCAGGATATATTTGTAGTGGTAAAAGACATCTACAACGACAGAATATGGCTTTCTCACAAGGAACTCCTCGGTACATGGGAAGAAAACGCCGCCTGCTTCAACTACGGTGAAACGGTTTCCGGTATCATTCGCAGCGTTGAGGACTACGGTATCTTTGTCGAGCTTGCGCCAAATCTTGCAGGTCTTGCCGAACCTCGTGAAAATGTTCACATCGGTCAGCACGCAAGTGTATACATAAAAGCCATTATCCCTGAAAAAATGAAGGTAAAGCTTATCATTGTGGATGTATTCAACGGTGATATAAGCCACGATTCCCGTCCTCTGAAATATTACATTACGGACGGAAAGCTCTCCTGCTGGAGATACTCCACTCCTCAATCAAAGAAAATAATAGAAACTATTTTTTGATTTTCTCCCAATACTGCTTTGCAGCCTGCTCGGTCTTATTCTCTCCGTAATGATAATAAACCTTATCTTTAAGCGTATCCGGCAGATACTGCTGTTTCACATAATGATTAGGATAATCATGCGGATACAGATAATGCTGTCCTTTTTCAACCGCACCCTCTCCGTCAAAATGCTTATTTTGCAGACAACGCGGAAAATCTCCTATCTCCTCATTCTGCACATCTTTAAGTGCCGCATTTATCGCATTATATGCAGAATTTGACTTAGGTGCGGTTGCAAGCAGTATTACCGCCTGTGCAAGAGGTATTCTTGCTTCGGGAAGTCCTAACTGCATTGCACTGTCTACACACGCTTTTACTATCGAAACAGCCTGCGGATATGCAAGTCCCACATCCTCGCTTGCTATCACAAGCAATCTTCTCGAAAGAGAAATTATATCCCCTGCCTCGATCAGACGTGCTGCATAATGTATTGCGGCATTTTCGTCCGAGCCCCGAATTGATTTCTGCAATGCGGAAAGTATATCATAATGCTGGTCTCCGTCACGGTCATATTTCATATTGCTGCGCTGGGTAAGTTCTTCGACAATACCTTTTCTTATAATTATCTCCTTACCGTCATTCTCTCCGGCAAGCACACATAATTCTGCCGTATTTACAGATTTTCTGACATCTCCTCCGCAGCCTCTTGCTATATATTCCGCTGCGCCTTTTTCAACCTTAACGCTCATACCAACCTGTTCCGCTGCCAATCTGAACGCACGGTTTATTGCTGGAACAAGTTCTTCTGCACTAACAGGCTTGAACTCAAAGACGGTAGACCGGCTTATAAGCGCATTATACACATAAAAATACGGATTTTCCGTTGTTGAAGCAATAAGCGTTATCTGTCCGTTCTCCATATATTCAAGCAATGACTGCTGCTGCTTTTTATTAAGGTACTGTATCTCATCAAGATACAAAAGCACACCGTTTATCCCCTCAAATGTTTCCGTATCTGATATAACTTCCTTTATATCGGCAACCGAGGCAGAAGTGCCGTTCAGCTTATGCAGCTTCATATTTGTATTTTCAGCAATAATACGTGCAACTGTCGTTTTGCCTATACCTGCACTGCCATAAAATATCATATTCGGAATATGACCGCTTTCGATTATTTTTCTGAGCGGTTTTCCATCGCCAAGCAGATGCTTCTGCCCTACCACATCGTCCAAGGTCTTAGGACGTATTCTGTCAGCAAGAGGTGAAGACATAAAATTACAACCTTTCCATAATAAAAATCAATATACCGTCTTACAGGCTATTATCATACTAAAAAGGCAAGAGACACAATGACCTCTTGCCTTAAAAAATATCTCTTACTTATAAAGAGGGTACTTATCACAGATAGCGGTTACTCCTGCTCTGATCTCATCAGCCTTATTATCGAAATCTTTAGCAGTAAGATACATAAACTCTGCGATCTGCTCCATATCCTCAACACCAAGACCTCTTGTTGTAACTGCCGGTGTACCTACTCTGATACCGCTTGTTACAAACGGCTTCTGGGGATCATTCGGGATAGCGTTCTTATTAACGGTAATATATACCTCATCAAGACGATGTTCAAACTCCTTGCCTGTAAGGTCAAACGGACGGAGGTCAACAAGCATCAGATGATTATCCGTACCGCCAGAAACAAGGTCAAATCCTCTTTCAAGAAGTCCTTTTGCAAGAGCCTGTGCATTTTCAACTATTCTCTTGCCATATTCCTTAAACTCAGGCTTAAGAGCCTCTCCGAAGCATACTGCCTTTGAAGCAATAACGTGCATAAGAGGTCCGCCCTGTGTTCCGGGGAATACCGCCTTATTTATCTTCTTGCTGAGTTCCTCGTCATTTGTAAGAATAAGCCCACCTCTGGGACCTCTAAGAGTTTTATGTGTAGTAGTTGTCGTAATATGAGCATAAGGAATCGGAGAAGGATGAACGCCTGCTGCAACAAGTCCTGCGATATGAGCCATATCGACCATAAGATATGCGCCTACGGAATCTGCAATTTCACGAAGTCTCGGGAAATCAATAACTCTCGGATAAGCGGAAGCACCTGCAACTATAAGCTTAGGCTTATTTTCCTTTGCCATTGCCTCTACCTTATCATAATCAATTGTTTCATCATCGCCAAGTCCGTAAGACACGAAATTAAAATACTTACCGGAGATATTTACGGGTGAACCGTGCGTGAGATGTCCGCCGTGTGCAAGGCTCATACCCATAACGGTATCGCCTGTTTCCAAAAGTGCAAAATAAACGGCTGTATTTGCCTGTGCCCCTGAATGAGGCTGAACATTTGCATACTCTGCTCCGAAAAGCTGCTTTGCTCTTTCAATTGCAATATTTTCAACTATATCAACGCACTCGCATCCGCCGTAATAACGCTTTCCGGGATAGCCTTCGGCATATTTATTTGTAAGTACAGAACCCATTGCCGCCATAACAGCAGGTGTTACTATATTTTCACTGGCAATAAGTTCAAGATTTCTGCGCTGTCTTGCAAGCTCCTTTTCCATTGCTGCTCCTACCTCGGGGTCTGCATTGCTTACAAAGCCTATGGTATCCATAATATTTTCGTACATACTAAATATCTCCTTTTCCAAAATCTGTCTGATAAATTCAAAACTTCGAATTCATACAACACATATTTATTATACACTATTCTTTTACGTTTTTCAACCATTTTACGCATAAAACTTTTAAAACCTATTATATGCAAAACATATAAAAACGCACAGCAGATATTCAATAATGGGCATCGCTCCGTCATTTAACAAACGACTTGGGCGTTAGCCCCTTAGGGTTTCAGTGGGGGATTGTGTCCCCCCCACTGAAAGACTGAGATGAACCCACCGCCTTAGAGGCGGAGGACATCAAGTCGTGGTTATATTGAGTAGATATTATTTAAGGCAATACCGCACAGAGCTTGTGTGGTATTGCCTTAAGGAAGATGGCGGACAAGTTCAGGGAAAACCTGTCCGCCGCGTAAAGTGAGTAAATGTATGAACATACGACAATATTCAGCTGCGTACATCACACATCTCGGATAAAGAAAACAGCATTATCGTTATCATACTCTGAACAAAAGATCGGTGTATGTCGGAAAAGGCCAAATATTTTCCGGAGTAATGGTTTCAAGCTCATCAACTACGGCTCTGAGCGACTGCATATCCGCAAATACTCTTTCTCTGAAATATCTTGCATTAGCTTCGGGATCTGTAACATCCTTACTGTCAATAAGTGTCTTATCAAGCACATCAGTAGCTTCAAGAATACTGTTGGTGAGGCAGGATGCCTTTTCAGCAAGCTTCTTCTCCGCATCGGCATTTACGCCCACGCTTGTTTTTGCAACAATCGAATCTGCAAGCTGCTTTGTAAATTCAAGACCTGCAGGAATGATCTGCTTTCTTGCCATATCTATCATTGTAAGTGCTTCTATATTAATGATCTTGGAATAATTCTCAAGGAGAATATCCATTCTTGAAACGATCTCTGTTTTTGTAAGAACTTTAAATTCCTCAAACATCTTAACATTCTTCTCATCGGCATAATGAGGAAGTGCATCAACTGTTGAAACGTAATTAGGCAAGCCTCTCTTCTTTGCTTCTTCGATCCAAGAATCATCATATCCATTTCCGTTAAAGATGATCTGCTTATGTTCCTTGAGTGTCTTAACAAGGAGGTCATTCAAATCAGAAG
The DNA here is from genome assembly GCA_949299215.1 of uncultured Ruminococcus sp. Classification (GTDB taxonomy): domain Bacteria; phylum Bacillota; class Clostridia; order Oscillospirales; family Ruminococcaceae; genus UMGS363. Next base: position 4,156 of record CASFZT010000068.1, on the reverse strand, counting down.
CAAAGTTAGTTGAACCTTCAAGCTGATCTGCAAATTCCTTAAGCTCTTTAGATACTATTGTATTAAGGATATAATTTGTGCAGGAAATTGTATCGGAAGAACCAAGTGCACGGAACTCAAACTTATTGCCCGTAAATGCAAACGGAGATGTTCTGTTGCGGTCTGTTGTATCCTTCGGGAAGTTAGGAAGTGCTTCAACACCGATAACAAATTCCTTATCCTTATTTTCCGTGATCATCTTACCGGATTCAAGTGCATCCAGTATCTGTGCAAGCTCATCACCCACAAACATTGAAATAACTGCCGGAGGTGCTTCATTTGCGCCAAGACGGTGGTCATTTCCCGCAGATGCAACGGAAATTCTGAGAAGGTCGGAATACTCATGAACTGCCTTGATAACAGCCATAAGAAAAGTAAGGAACTGGAAATTATCCTTGGGATCATCGCCGGGATCAAGAAGGTTCTGACCATCATCGGTAGACATAGACCAGTTGTTGTGCTTACCGGAGCCATTTACTCCTGCAAAAGGCTTTTCATGCAACAAGCAAACAAGTCCATGCTTTAAAGCGACCTTTTTCATAATTTCCATTGTAAGTGCATTCTGATCCGCCGCAACATTGGAAGTTGTAAAGATAGGTGCCATTTCGTGCTGTGCGGGAGCAACTTCGTTATGCTTTGTCTTGCTGTAGATACCAAGCTTCCAAAGCTCTTCATCAAGATCCTTCATATACTCGGAAACTCTTGTTTTGATATTTCCGAAATAGTGATCTTCAAGCTCCTGACCCTTAGGTGCTTTTGCACCAAAAAGTGTTCTGCCTGTAAGGATAAGATCCTTACGCTGATCGTAAAGCTTCTTATCAACAAGAAAGTATTCTTGTTCGGGACCTACCGTTGTTGTAACTCTTGTAGTAGTTGTATTTCCGAAAAGTCTGAGGACACGGACAGCCTGTTCGGAAAGAACCTCCATAGAACGAAGAAGCGGAGTCTTCTTATCGAGAATTTCGCCAGTATATGAACAGAATGCGGTCGGTATGTAAAGTGAGCCGTCCTTTACAAATGCAGGAGATGTAGGATCCCATGCCGTATATCCTCTTGCTTCAAATGTAGCTCTCAAGCCGCCGGAAGGGAAAGAAGACGCATCAGGCTCGCCCTTGATAAGCTCTTTACCAGAGAACTCCATTATAACCTTTCCATTGGAAGTAGGTGAAATAAAGGAGTCATGCTTTTCGGCAGATGTACCTGTCATTGGGTGGAACCAATGTGTATAATGTGTAGCTCCCTTTTCAATTGCCCATTCTTTCATTGCAGATGCGATAACTTCCGCAACATCTGTATCAAGTGCAATACCAAGCTGCTTTGTTTTAAGCAATGACTTATACACATTCTTAGGCAATCTGTTTTTCATTGTTTCTTCATTAAAAACGTTACAGCCAAAATAATCCTGTACGTTCTTAACTCCCTGATTTGTGTTTTCTGACATAATAATTACTCCTCCCACCAAAAAAGTAAAAAACGCTTTGACAGAGTACAACCTCTGCCAAAGCGCCATTGCTTCTTCAGTATTAATTTGATTACGTTATTATAATACACCATAAATTTGATTTTGTCAATAGCTTTTTTAAAATTTGCAACAATTTTTAATTTTTCTTGCAAAATATACGGTATATCTCAAAAAATAACAAATTTTTTATACAAAACATGCAGGAAACATATATGTTAAATGCATGCAATTTACGGAAGCAATCTGTTCAGATCTCTCGGGAACATCGATGCCTGTCTGATATTTTGCTGATTGAGCAGTTTCATTACAAGACGCTCCAATCCAATTCCAAGACCGCCATGCGGAGGCATACCATACTTATGGCACTGGAGATAATATTCAAAATCATCCGGATTAAGTCCCTGTGCCTTCATCTTTTCCACCTGTTCATTATAATCATGTATACGCTGACCGCCTGTTGTGATCTCAAGGCCTCTAAACAGCAAGTCAAACTTGCAGGCTGTACGTGGGTCTTCTTTGTCATTCATAGCATAGAACGGCGGCTTTGAGGACGGGAAGTTCGTTATAAAGATAAACTCCGTACCGTAATTTTCCTTGACATAATTGCAAAGGAACACTTCATCCTCCGGTTCAAGGTCAAACTTATTCTTGACTTTTGCTCCCTTAAGAAGCTGAATTGCATCTTCAAACTTAATAGACGGAATCTCAGTTATCTCGGGAATATCCGCATCAAGAATCTTTATTTCGGGCTGATAATTTTCCTTAAGGTACTGCATAAGGTAACGAAGCATTGCTGTTTCCATATTCATTACATCATACATATCCTTGATATATCCCATTTCAAAATCAAGACCTATATATTCATTAAGGTGTCTTGACGTAGCGTGGCGCTCTGCTCTGTACACGGGTGCGATCTCAAACACTCTGTCAAAAAATGCAACTGCAGCCTGCTTATAGAACTGCGGTGACTGATTGAGGAATGCATCCTTCTGAAAATAATCCAAATGAAAGATATTAGCGCCGCCCTCTGCACCCTGAGCTACTATTTTAGGAGTATGGATCTCGGTAAACTTATTCTTGAGCATAAATTCTCTGAAGCCCGAAACCACGCCCTCCTGGAATTTAAATGCGGCTCTTTCATAAGGATTTCTGAGTGCTACATTTCTCATATCAAGATTTACTTCAAGCGAGCAGCCGAGTCTTCTCTTTGAAACATGGAGAGGATATTCTGCCGAAGGCTTAGACATAATCTCTATGTTCTTTAAAATAAGCTCAATTCCATTATATGCACGTTCTTCCGCTTTGACCTCTGCAGTTACTTTAACATAGCAGCCTTCCTTTACCTCATCAAGAGAATCCTTACAAGTATCTGCGCTGTATATAGACTGGATAAGATAACGTCCGGTACGAAGTGTTACAAATGCAAAGCCGCTCATCTGCTTTACATTATGCACACAGGCATATACCTCAATATCCTGTCCTACTTTAGAAAGTGCGTCCGCAAGGTCAAATTCCTCAAGCAGATCATTTCCGCCGATTTTTATCATTTGAATAACAACCTTTCTGCTGTAAATTGTAATTAAAGAGATTTAAGCTTCTTTTCAAGCTCTTCCTTTATAACTTTAGGTGTACATACTCCCTTGAGCGCCTTTGTACACTGTCCCATAATAAATCCGAATACCTTCTGATCTCCGCCGAGATACTGTGCCACGGCTTTTTCATTAGCTGCAAGCACTTCATCTATGACCTCAATAACCTTGCCTGTATCATTTGTGATAAGCAGACCCTTTTCCTTGGCAATTACTTCGGGGTCACCACCCTTTTCGGACATTTCACGGAATATATCTTTTGCATCATTCTTGGAAACCTTATCCGTATCAGCCATCTCAACAAGCTTTGCAAACTCATCCGATGTAAACGGTAAATTTTCAAGAGTTATCTCGCCGAGATTGATACGGCGCATCATTTCGCCGTTTATGAAATTGCATATAGACTTAGGATTATTATATCTGCTTACCGCACTATCAAAAAAGTCGGAAAGTATCTTATTATTTACAAGGATATTAGCGTCATTCTCCGAGAGCTTGAATTCATTTACATATCTTTCAACTCTCTGTGCCGGCAGTTCAGGCAAGGAATTCTTTATAGCGTCAAGCTGTTCATCAGAGAAATTCACCTGCAAAATATCCGGTTCGGGAAAATAACGGTAATCGTGAGCATCTTCTTTAGAACGCATTGCCTTTGTTTCGCCTCTGTTATCATCGAAACGTCTTGTTTCCTGGATAACCTTTTTACCCATATCAAGCAGCTTACCCTGACGATATATTTCAAAGTCGATCGCACGTCCGATAGCCTTTATGGAGTTAAGGTTTTTCATTTCCGTTCTTGTACCGAATTCGGTATCGGTAGGCTTCATAATTGAAACATTAACGTCTGCACGGATAGAACCCTGCTCCATTTTACAGTCGCAGACTCCCGCATACTGCAAAAGAAGTGAAACCTTTTCAACAAAAGCCTTAGCTTCGGCAGAAGAACTCATATCCGGTTCTGTTACTATTTCAATAAGAGGAATACCGCATCTGTTATAATCCGCAAGAGAAACACCGTTCAGATCGTCATGAACAAGCTTTCCTGCGTCCTCTTCAAGATGTATAC
>CASFZT010000067.1 GCA_949299215.1 uncultured Ruminococcus sp. | reverse complement strand
AAGCTTTTGACCGTGAGACGATTCTTGCACAGGCAGAGAAATACGGTATCACGCTTATAAACTTCTGGATAGTTATCGGTGACAAGACATTCAAGGAAAATGAAGAGTATACTACCGAAGAATTTTACAAGCTTCTGGATTCTTCCCCCGAAATGCCGCACACATCTCAGATCACGGTCATGGATTATCTTGAAGCTTATGAAAAGGAATATAACGAAGGCGTTACCGATCTTATAAATGCAGTAATTGCATCTATAGGCTCAAATTCATACAATAATGCTGTTATGGCAAGAACAGAATTTTATGAAAAGCATCCCGAGGCAAAGGACAAGATAAACATTACCGTTATGGACAGCAAGGCATATACCGGTGCATATGGTCTGCCTGTAATAGAGGCTGCAAAGAAGATACAGAAGGGTGCGGACGCACAGGAGATAATCTCATTCCTCACGGACTGGTTTGACAGCGGAATTATTGTCTGCACGGCATATACTCTTAAATATGCAAGAAAATCCGGACGTGTAGGCAGTGCTACTGCTTTTCTTGGCGATGCACTCGGACTCAAGCCTATCATCAGATTTACGGATGCTGTTTCAGAGAATGTAGACAAGGTACGAGGCGAGAAGAATGTTATTCCTAAGCTTGTTGAGTATGCGGTATCGCAGATGGTACCTAAGACGGCATATGCTGTACTTGACGGAAGCCGTCCTGACTGTACGGAAGAGGTATTAAAGCTTATGAAAAAGGCAGTCGGATATGAGCCTGCCGTAATTCACAAGGTCGGAGCTACTATTGCTTGTCATCTCGGACATGAGGTATCAGGTATCATTGTAAAATGTCCCAACAGAAACATAAAGTGATAAAAACAAATGCAGACCGTAAAAATGCGGTCTGCATTATTTTTCATTTCCTGTCAACATCAAAGCTTTCTATATAGTTATCTTCGCTGTATATAGTTATGTATATCACTCTGCCGTAATAATCAAAGCAGATATCCGCATAATGCGGGTCGTCCGCAGAGCCTATGTCCGAAAGCAGATATACTGCTGCACCATCGGTCATCATATTCGGCGTGCCGAATTTTTCGGTGATATCATCAATTTTACGCTTCTGATTTTCAGAGTATTCTCTTAACTCCTTGATACTTATGCCGTCGTTGTTTGCAGCAAACCATGCGTGAGGATAACCGCCGATAATGCGTATGTCTTTTACACTTGGCGACACCATTTCCGAATAGATACCATTTTCATCGGGCAGGTCAAACTGATAGTCGCAATATACATACTGCGAAACAAGCGTTAAACGCTGTACGCCCACATTCGATGGATCGCTTTCGTCCTCATAATGTGTATCGATGTAGCCGTAATAGGTTTCTCCGTCCTTTTCTATTTCAAAGTGACCGTGTATGTATCTGTGATCGTCACCGGTGCTTCCGCCGCCTGTGCTTATATCAATGCTGTCGTAATCATACGGAAAGTCATGGAGATATTTTTCCGCACTTTCCTCAAAGCCGGGCTGTGAGCTTACGGACGGAGCAAACATATCAATAATAGCCTGCGTATCACCCGTCCTTGCCGCTTCCTGCGAGGTGATGACTATATCTTCAAGCACCTCTTGATCGCTTTTATATTCCGCTCCCGTTACCGCAGCGTAAATCACCAGAATTAAAACAAATGTGATAATAAGTCCCATTATCGTGCAGCCTATTCCAAGCAGTACCTTCGGGAATATTCTTTTTTGTCCTCGTTTTTTTGTTACAAGCAAAGTGATAAGTCCGATAAGCGCTATTATAAAGCCAACTCCGAATATTGCCGCAAGTATTATGATAAAAATAAATAATGCCGCTAAAATTATTGATACAAATGCCATTGGAACGCCCCCTTATCTTTTTTCTTATGATACATCATTAGGGATATATTGTCAAGCTATAATGACGGGGCAAGCCCCTTATTGAATGCGTATGTTAAGCTTGTCTGAGATTATCCTGCCCTCGTCGTTAAGCTTTTTTATTTCCCTTGTCATTGCGCTGCGGTCGGCGGCAAGATAATCCGCCAAATTTGTATAGGACATGGGCAGCGTAAATTCCCGCGAGCCGTTTTTTTCTGCAAGATATTCAAACATAAGCATAAGCTTGTCCGCAAGCGTTCTCTGCTGGAGTATATACATATGCGTATATACTCTGTTCTGCGCTCCCAAGGCAATATGCTTTATAAGCTCATGTGCGGCCGCATCTTCCGTCATGCGGCAAAGACGGCTTATCTGAATAAAGGCTATCCTGCAACCAGAAAATGTCGATATATAGAAGTAGCTGTTTGCCGACTGTATCGGAAACATATACTGTCCCACGTAGTCGCCGCATGTGAATATATCCATAATGGCACGTCTGCCGTTTTCATTTACCCCCGCCGCATATGCGCTGCCGGAAAGTATTATACCTGCCGTATCACTGTCGGGGAGTTCGTTGGAGATGACCTCATTCTTGCCGAAATCCCGTACAGGAAATTTCTTTTCGCCGAAAAATGCCGCAAATGCCGACATATCCGCCGTATTCTCCGTATTAAATATACCCATAAACACACCACCATATATTGATCGATTGCAAAATATACAATACTACATATAGAATTATATCACATAATTGCTGCAAATGCAACAGCTTTTTTTGCTTTTACGGATTATAATATTGTTATGTCGCAAAATCGGTACACGTAAAATGGAAGAACAAAAGAAAGAGGTGCTACAGCTATGAAAATCATCAAAAGAAACGGCTCGGAGGAAACCTTTGACTCGTCAAAAATAGTCGAAGCCATAAGAAAAGCTAACGCAGCAGGGGAAAAGGCAGAGCTTAACCGCTCCCAGATAGAGGATATTGCGGATTATATAGAGTATCGCTGTGCCAAAATAAACCGTGCGCTTTCCGTTGAGGAAATACAGGATATGGTTGAAAATCAAATCATGTCAAAGGGTGCTTTTGAAGTCGCAAGACGATATGTAAGATACCGCTATACACGTTCGCTTGTGCGTAAGGCAAATACGACGGATGACCGTATCCTTACTCTCCTTGAATGCAACAACGAGGAGGTAATGCAGGAAAATTCCAACAAAAATCCCGTTGTAAACAGCGTGCAGAGAGATTATATGGCAGGCGAGGTAAGCCGTGATATCACAAACCGTCTGCTTCTTCCTCCCGATATTGTTGAAGCGGATAAGCAGGGTATGATACATTTCCATGACTCGGATTATTTTGCACAGCATATGCACAACTGCGATCTTGTAAATCTTGAGGATATGCTCCAGAACGGTACGGTTATAAGCGAAACGCTTATCGAAAAGCCTCACAGCTTCTCTACCGCCTGCAATATCGCAACACAGATAATCGCACAGGTCGCAAGCAATCAGTACGGCGGTCAGAGCATAAGCCTTGCTCATCTTGCACCGTTCGTTCAGGTTTCGAGAGATAAAATAAAGAATGAGGTGCTTGAAGAAATAAAGCTGCTCGGCTGTGAGGCAGATGAGGCTAATGTTTCCGAGATAGTGGAAAGCCGTCTGCGCAAGGAAGTCGAAAAAGGCGTTCAGACCATGCAGTACCAGGTCATCACGCTTATGACGACAAACGGTCAGGCACCGTTCCTCTCAATATTCATGTATCTTAACGAAGCAAAGAATGAGCAGGAGAAAAAAGACCTTGCTCTTATCATAGAGGAAATGCTCCGTCAGCGCTATCAGGGCGTGAAAAACGAAGCCGGAGTTTGGATAACTCCTGCGTTCCCCAAGCTTATTTATGTGCTTGAGGACGACAATATAAACGAGGGTGATCCGTATTTTTATCTTACAGAGCTTGCCGCAAAATGTACGGCAAAGAGAATGGTGCCCGATTATATCAGCGAAAAGATCATGCTTCAGCTCAAGATCGACAAAAACGGCGAGGGTCACTGCTATACCTGCATGGGCTGCAGAAGCTTCCTTACACCTTATGTTGATGAAAACGGCAAGCCTAAATATTACGGCAGGTTTAATCAAGGCGTTGTTACGATAAATCTTGTTGATGTTGCTCTTTCCTCAGGCGGCGATATGGATAAATTCTGGAAGGTGTTTGACGAGCGACTTGATCTTTGCTACCGTGCGCTTATGTATCGCCACAACAGACTCAAGGGCACGCTTTCCGATGCAGCTCCTATTTTGTGGCAGCACGGCGCTTTGGCAAGGCTTAAAAAGGGCGAGCCTATCGATAAGCTGCTTTACGGCGGATATTCCACGATATCGCTCGGATATGCGGGACTTTGCGAATGTACAAAATACATGACGGGCAAATCTCATACCGACCCCGAGGCTACGCCGTTTGCGCTTAAAGTGATGCAGCATATGAATGATTCCTGCAAGAAGTGGAAGGAAAAAGAAAATATCGATTTTTCTCTTTACGGCACACCGCTTGAAAGCACAACATATAAATTCTCCAAGTGTTTGCAGAAGCGTTTCGGTATTATCGAGGGCGTTACCGATAAAAATTATATCACAAACAGCTATCATGTTCATGTGTCGGAAAATATCGACGCATTTACAAAGCTGAAGTTTGAAGCTCAGTTCCAGGCACTTTCACCCGGAGGAGCTATCAGCTATGTTGAAGTTCCGAATATGCAGGATAATATCCCTGCGGTTTTAAAGATAATGCGCTGTATTTACGACAATATCATGTATGCGGAGCTTAACACAAAGAGCGACTATTGTCAGAAGTGCGGCTATGACGGAGAAATAAAGGTAGTCGAAGATGACGGCAAGCTTGTATGGGAATGTCAGAACTGCGGAAACCGTGACCAGAATACTCTCAATGTTGCAAGACGCACCTGCGGATATATCGGAACACAATTCTGGAATCAGGGCAGAACTCAGGAAATAAAGGAAAGAGTGCTGCATCTGTAATATGAATTGCGGCGAAATAAAAAATTTTGATATTGCCAACGGAGAGGGAGTGAGAGTATCCCTTTTCGTTTCGGGCTGTACTCATCACTGCAAGGGCTGTTTTAATGCGGAAACGTGGGATTTTGCTTACGGCAAGCCATATACTTCGGAAACAGAGGACGAGATCGTTCATCTTTTAAAGAGCGAGTTTGTGGACGGACTGTCCCTTCTTGGCGGAGAGCCGTTCGAACCGGATAATCAGCGTGAGCTTGTGAAGCTTTTGCGAAGGGTAAAAAGCGAGTGTCCGAATAAAACGGTGTGGTGCTATACGGGATATCTGTTTGATGAAGAACTGCTTTGCGAAAGCAGGGCAAGATGCGAGGTCACCGATGAAATGCTTTCTATGATCGACGTTCTCGTTGACGGTGAGTTTATGCTTGAAAAGAAGAATATATCCCTCGCTTTCAGAGGCTCGGAAAATCAGAGGATAATCGATGTGCATAAGTCGCTTGAAAGCGGCAAGGCTGTCTGGTATTTGCTGACACGCTCGGCAAGACCGCTTTAATGCAAACCGCACAAGCTCTGTGCTGTATGACTTAATGTAAAAAATATGGCTTTTTGGTACGGCGAAAGTATCAAAAAGCCGTTTTTTATGATTGACAGAAAAGAAAAAAACTTGTATAATTTTATTTAGTGCGTACTCAATAACTGCCCAAAGGGCGTTGTTGGATGAAAAATATGCAAGTAGATTTCGTGCAAAGCGGTCAATTGAGCTTTGTGCGGTGTTGCCTGTATTGTTATGAAAGATGGTATGAGATAATGAGCAGCGGAATAAAAAGAACAATTGCATTTTTATTTTTTCTCCTTGCAGGTATAGTGCTGGGAACAATACTCGGAAGAGTGTGTGACGGTGTGCCGTTTTTGTCCTGGCTTGCGTATAATTTGTCTGTAGGAATAGATACAGGTTCGCCGCTGGTGCTTGACCTTATCGTTTTTAAGCTTGCGTTCGGGTTTACGCTTTCGGTAAATGCGGCGCAGATACTTTGCGTTATTGCCGCACTTATTATTTATTCAAAAACCTGTAAGGGACTTTGATTTTGAGCAATTTGTATGAAAACAAATGTCATTCGCTTTTGTGATGTATGTCAAAAAGCCAAAATTTTAAAAATTCAAAAAAACTTGCAAAAACTGTTGTAGAGGGCGTTTTTAAGTGATATAATAGTATATGACACGTTATTGCAGAGGTATTGTACCTCTTTGATGATAAAAAACGGAGGTTTGTTTTAAATGTTTACTAAGGATATCGGAATAGATCTGGGTACTGCAAATACTCTTGTTTATATGAGAGGCAAGGGTATTATCATAAGAGAACCGTCTGTCGTTGCCGTTGATACACGTACTGACAGAGCAAAATATGTAGGTCAGGAGGCTAAGGACGTTATCGGACGTACTCCCGGCTCTATCGTTGCGGTAAGACCGTTAAAGGACGGAGTTATTGCCGACTTTGAGATCACTACTACCATGCTCCAGGAGTTTATAAGAAAGGCTCTTAAGGGCTCATTCTTTACAAAAGCAAGAGTTATTATCTGTATTCCGTCGGGCGTTACTGCCGTTGAAAGACGTGCGGTAAAGGAAGCTGCCGAAAATGCGGGTGCAAAGAGAGTAAATATCATTGAAGAGCCTATGGCTGCGGCGATCGGCGCAGGTCTGCCCGTTTCCGAACCTCAGGGTTCTATGATAGTTGATATCGGCGGCGGTACTTCCGAGGTTGCCGTTATCTCTCTCGGCGGTATTGTTACATCACGTTCGGTACGTATTGCAGGCGATGCTTTCGATACTGCCATCATCAACTATATCAAGAAAAAATACAATCTCCTCATAGGCGAGCGTACGGCGGAAAATGTGAAGATCGCAATAGGCTCCGCTTTTCCTGTTGACAATGAGGGAGAAATGGAGATAAAGGGACGAAATCTTCTGAACGGTCTCCCCGAAAATATCATCGTTACTTCCGCAGAAATAAGAGAAGCTCTTGCAGAGCCGCTTTCTCATGTAATTGAAGCTATAAAGGTAACTCTGGAAAAAACTCCGCCTGAGCTTGCTGCCGATATTATCGATCAGGGTATTACTCTTGCAGGCGGCGGCGCACTTATCAGAGGGCTTGACAAGCTTATCAATAAGGAAACAGGTATGCCCGTGTATGTTGCGGAATCTCCGCTTGATTGCGTTGCAGACGGTACGGGCAAGGTGCTTGAGGATATTGAAAAGCTCCATGAGGTGCTTAACGATGATTCGAAATATTATTGATGGGATATTTACCCGTGTTTTATAACTTAGGCAAGATGTCCGCTGCTTTTAAGGCGGTGGGTTCCATATTCAGTTTCAGTTGAGATTCAATTACCAACTGAAACTTCATCGCAGCTTTGCTGCGGCTTGCCGCGTTGAATGACGGGCAGGCTCCTTATTGAAATTGATACCGCACAGAATTATTTTGTGCGGTATTGCCGTAATATGACACTTATCAAATGAGGAAGGAGGATACTGCTTGAAGGGTTTTTTTCAGTCTGCAAAATTCAAGATAATCGTTGCACTGACGGCAGTGGTTGTCGGAATACTCATATTTTCGCTTACAAAGGGCGGATATGCCGCGGACAGCTCGTCGCTTTTAAGCGTGATATTTGAGCCGTTCCAGAAAGCGTCTACCGCAATTTCGGAGAAGGTATCCTCATCACTTGATATGCTTGTAAATGCGGAAAAATATTACAACGAAAATATACAGCTCAAGGAAAATCTCAATGAGCTTTATAACGATATTATAGATTATGACAGGCTGCAAAGAGAAAATGCGGAGCTGCGTGAGCTGCTTGCGCTTAAAGAGGAAAATGGTGAATTCGTCTTTTCGTCGCCGTGTACCGTAATTGCAAGAACGGCAAACGACCCTTATGGTTCTTTCACTATCGACAAAGGCAGCGATGACGGCATAGCTCCGTATGATCCTGTTATAACCTCGGAGGGACTTGTTGGTGTGTGCTATGATGTTTCAAGAACAACATCAAGGGTGAGAACACTTTATTCTCCCAAAACAGCAGTCGGAGTAACGGTGCTCCGCACAAAGGCAAGCGGTATTTTAGAGGGAGATTATGAGCTTGTCGAGAACGGCTGCAGCAGAATGAGCTATATAGAAAAAACTGCCGATATAAGAGTCGGTGATATAATTATGACAACAGGCAGCGAGACATTCCCTGCGGGACAGCTTGTAGGTACGGTAGAGGAAGTCGGGATAGAGGACAGCGGACTTTCCAAATATGCCGTTGTAAGACCTGCGATAGATGTTGACAGCCTTACATCAGTCTTTGTTATAACCGATTTCAACGGACAGGGTGGCGGCGAATGAATATTGATGTAAAGATTAAAAAGGAAAAGCGCAATACCGCCGTGCGCTGGATACTTTATTATCTTATTATGTCGGCGGAGTATGTTTTTATGACCACATTTCAGGCGAATGTGCCGCTTCCGCTTTTGCTGCTGGCTACTGCCATGTGCATTTCCGTTGTGGAGGACCCGTTTGATTCGGCGATCACCGGCTGCGTTGCCGGACTTATGCTTGATCTGGCTGAAGGTACGCTTGTCGGAATGAACGGTATCATGATAATGTGGTGTTGTCTTATGTCGTCACTGCTGTTTTATTTTGTGCTGAGGCGGCATTTTGTAAATGTGCTTGTGATAAATGCGGCGGCTGTTATTTTGCAGACGACGTTCCGATATCTTTTTTATTATCTGATATGGGGTTATGAAAGCGGAGGTCAGATATATCTGAATGAATTTCTGCCGATAGTTATTATGACGATAATTTCGGCGGCGGCGATATATCCGCTTATAAACCTTATGCACAGAAAGCTTGGCGTTATCAAAGAGCATTATATTGAGGAACATTCCGATGATATTGTAAGAGAATAAACGTGGAGATCATTTATGGCGAAATTTTTTGAAAAGCTGCGTGCGCTCTTC
>CASFZT010000066.1 GCA_949299215.1 uncultured Ruminococcus sp. | reverse complement strand
CGGGTCGCTCCTCAGCGTTGCCTTGTTTGGCTGCAATTATATTATCGTCAAAACTTTAAGAAAAAATGCATTTACACAGTTTAAAATTCATACCCTAACAGTATATCCTGCCAGCTTTCGACCTTACGCATTTTCTCAACAGCATTTTTCACATTACCAGCCTGTATCCTACATTTTTCGGTGCAGGCTGTGATTTTTTCTTCCATAGCGGTAACGGATTTCTGCGAAGCATCAAGCATTTTCGCAAAGGAAAGCGCCTGCTGCTTCTGAATATTTCCGTAAACATTATTCAGAATATCAACGACTTCTCCCTTTATTTCTTTTCTGTACTGCTCTTGAACGTTCAGCGTGTTCAGCTGATTGTCGTTCATCTTCCGCAGCTCTCTTTCGGTAGCGGTCATAAAGTCGGTCAAAGTCCTGCACATCTTCTCCGTTGTTGCGAGAAGGAGCGCTACCTGCAATTTGTCCTCCGCCTCTTGTCTGTCCTGTTCCCGAAGCGACAGCACCTTCCGATACAAATCGTTCAAGTCCAGCTGCGGCTTCGTCAAGTCCGTATACGGCTGACTGCACAAGCTGTTCGGTGCGTTGTTTCTTGGTAAGCTCATATTCTATCCCCTTTCTTGTATAAATTTCTCCAAGCCTGCTTCCTCTGACGGAAACGGGCTTTCCGTTTTTGTCCTTGTATTCGGGGTGTCGGTAGGAAACGGTATTTCCCGCAACTCGGCACTCCACATTGTAATGCTCCGAAAGTCCTCGGATAACATCATCAAAAGTCTTGTTGTTCGGGTCGGCAAGCTCAATCTGAATAACCTCCCGAAGCTCGTCCTTGAATGTTTCCGCACCACGCTTCTTCATCTGCTGTTCCGCAAAGGTTTCCCTGTCACGCTGATTATCCAAATCGTGATTGTAGAAATTATCACGGACGGAATTTACAAGTCCACGCTTCAAGCACTGTTCGCCGAAGAACTCGGACATCTCATACAAATCACGCTGATTTCTGCGGTAGGACTTGCCCGTGTCGAAATTGCAGTTGCTGACAAGAAAATGTGCGTGGATATGCTCACGGTCTGTATGCACCGCAAACAAAACTTCAAAGCCCTTGTCGTACATAAACTTTTTCGCAAAATCCCTTGCAATTTCGTATGCTTCACGGTAGGTAAGCTTATCGTTATCATCAGGATGAAACGATATGGACAGCTTGTGTGCAAGAATTGTATTCGGCTTCAATTTGCTGTAAGACTTTCCGTTCAGCTTTCGTGTAACAAGAATACTTTTTGCGAAATTATCACGATTACAGCCGAAAGCGTCGTACAAATCGTGCGCAGTTTTAACCGTTCCGTTACGCACCTGTTCAGGCTTCTTGCCGAGCATATACAATGCGGCGGCTTTAAGCTGACCTGCGGATTTGCAGGGCTTGTAATCTACATTCACATTTCCGAAGGACATTTAATCACTCTCCTCGGTATGAACAGAGGGTTTATCCAGAAAACGACTGACCTTATCGAATATATTGAAATACGCCGTCCTCATTCGGAGTATTTCTCCCTCGGCTTCCGTGTGTCTGCCGATATTGACGAGGTAGGCAATCTGATTGAGATTTACACCGATTTTGCGAAGCTCATTGCAAAGGCACTTAACATCATCTGTAAAATGGTAAGCTGTAACCTTTGAGCCTTTCAGCAGCTTTACAAGAAAATCGGTTTTGCTGAGTCCGCTGGCGGCTTGCTTTTTGTTGAACAGGGCAAGTTCGCTGTCGGACAATCTCACCGCAAGCTGATTACTGCGGTTTCTGTTGATTTTTTGTGTCTTTTTAATCATTTTTTCGATAGAAAAAATCACTCCTTTCGATGTTTTGTGGTTTCGCTTGCGAAATTCCGCACGATGTGCGGAAAACAAAACTCGTAGCTTGAAACTTGTTTCAAGCCATCCTTCTCTCCACGCTTATGCGTGGTGTTATCGGGAGGTCTCGGAGGGTGTCCCTCTGAGCAGGTCGTACCGAAAGGAAAGCCATATTTCACCGTCAGTTGAAATGTGGCTAGCCGTCGGTACTACCTGCCCATCCCCTCATACAATGCCGTAAGCCCAAAATTGACTATCCCATTCCAAGACTTTTTTGCATTGTCTGAGGGGATTAACGCTCCTGCGAGATACGCCTGTGGCGTTTGGTGAGGGTTTTACCCGAATGATAGCAGTATCCGCCGCATTTGATATATGTGCAGTATCAATATGCGGCGTCTCTGCTATCGCTGTTTTCGGCGGTGCGGTTTCGGTATCATTTCCGCTGTGTTCCGATAGCGGAATGATAGCAAAAACCGTATATTTTACTATCCGCCGATAAAATCAAGGTCTACATCTGTGATTTCTTCCGCTTGCTTTGGTTGTTCGGGTAAAGCTGTAGGAATACAAGGCTGTGCAAGTCCCGTAAGACAGGCGGCAAGGAAGCTGGGCATTGCCTTTTCAACCGCCGAGCCTATTTGTGCAACCACTTTCTGCACAAATTCATCCTCTTTCTCCCTTGTTTCAAAATACGGGTCATCACAGATTTTGTAATACCGTTGAAAGTAGTCCGTTACCGCAATAACAACAGCGTTGGTGTAGGACTTGAATTTCTCCTTGTCCATATTCTGAAGCTGTTCCCAAGCCTCACGATGAAGCGGTTTATCCAGATTGAAGTGCAGGCAAATTGATTTCGTCATTTTAATCACCTTTCCTATGGAGGAAGTATTATTCCGAGAGGGTTTGCCGAGGAATAATACGACGGGTTCGAAAATCTTTGATTTTCGAACAGTTAGCATACCTTCTTTCGTAAGGTCATATACGCAAGCTGTTCGTAGCCTTTGGCGGTTGCACAAATATCGTCGATTATTGTAACACGCTTATCGTCGTACTCGCCGAAATTCTTGATAAGACAACCTCCGCCGCCTGTAACATACAGACGCATAAGGTCAGGATTGTACTCATACTTATGGAGCGTTTCAAAAATCTCCGAGCAGTATTCACGTACAGCCTCGGTAATGCAGTTAAGATATTTTTCTGAAATATCCGCATTGCCGAAGCGAATAACCTGTTCAATGATGGTATCGTCAATCTTTACGCCCAGCTTGTCCATAACTGCATTTTTAGCGGAGATTACGCACTGGTTTACACCAAGCTTTTCGGTGTAGCACTTGCTTTCGACGGGCTTCTTGTTATTGATATACATAACGTTCATTGTGCCATTGCCGATATCCGCAAGCATATTCACTCCCGTCATTTCGTGAAGCCTGTCGATAACAGCGGTGTAGCCCTGAGGATAAACCGAACAGCCGACGATATGAATGTGATACGGCTTATCTCGGTAAACAAATCGCACATCATTGTTTCGTGTAATGTAGCTTCTGAAATCCTCACGCTGAGTCTTTACCCAAGTCAGGGGCAGACCTGCGGCAATGTGCACTTCCGCTTCGGAAATACCCTGCTGTGAAAGCTCACGGGCGATAGCCATAAGGGTAAAAAGGTAGAAGTCGTTGTCGGCGGACTTATCCGCAACAAAGGGCTTGTGTCCTTCACCCATACGATAATACATTCCGTCATAGACGAGAATGTTACCGCCGAAGGTCGGTTCGGTGGTGTAGGCTGTAATGCCTGTGGGGGTTACAGTGTTGGCGGTTTTGATGTTTCCGTAGCCGTGGTCGATGCCGATAATCTTTATTCCGTTTCTTAATTCTTTCATGCTGATTCCTCCATATTTTCATTGTTTATCTTGTTTTCGAGCAACTGCAAGATGAGCTGTTCGGGCTTCTTTTCTGCTGTGTTATCCGCAAAGGAGCTTACGATAAAGGTGATTTTACCGACCTTTTCGGTATGCTCGCAAAGCGGCTCGTATCTTTTATCTGTCAAACGCATTGTCCTTTCGATATGCTTATTCGGCGCAACTGCTATCGCTGCCGGCCAGTCCGATAGCGTTTCGCCGTAATTTAAGTATACTCCTTTGGGGCGGAAAAGGCATTGTGTGGAAATTGAGCGGAAATTGAGTAAAAAGGCAAAAAATATGCCCACAGGTAGCTTATGAGGCTTCTGCGGGCGAGGTAAGATTGATTATATCAATTAGGGTTGACTTAATTTTTGTGGTTTGATATAATAAAATAAATATTTTTAATGGAGAGTAATATGACAGACATCAGATTAAAGCAAATCCGAGAAAGCGAAAAGGAATCCCACATTGAAATGTATTCCAATAGCGAATTATATAAAGAAGGCAGTTGGTTAAGGAAACCTATAAAAACGATTTTCGATATTATCCCTCTTTTTGCCGATGCCCCTGAACTAAACGTCTTGGATTTAGGGTGCGGTGTAGGTAGGAATTGCATTGCTGTTGCACAACACTTTAAAAATATTCCGTGTAGAATTGACTGTGTGGATATATTGGATTTAGCTATTGAAAAGCTTAATGATAACGCTAAAGAACTTGATGTCACTTCAAGTATCAACGGAATAGTTGCACCCATTGAAAATTACTCCATTAAAGAAAATGAATATGATTTGGTTATAGCTGTTTCTGCGTTAGAGCATATTGATTCCGAACAATCATTTTTGAGTAAGCTGTCTGAAATAAACAACGGTGTCCGCAATAATGGAATTGTGTGCTTTGTCATAAATTCTGATGTTAAGGAAACTGAAAAAACGACAGGCGAGGAAATTTCTGCACAGTTTGAGGTGAATTTATCTACTGAAAAATTGCAGACTGTTCTCAAAGAGAAATTTTCAGACTTTGAAATAATCAAGGATACTATTTCAGAACAGCAGTATGACATACCTCGCGGTGATATAGTCAGCAATCTTCAAACAAAGGTTGTTACATTTGTAGCGAGGAAAAAATCCATCAAAGGAGAAAGCCTATGCTTATAAACAATAACGAGTATCTTGATATTGTCGAAACAATTAAGCTTGAAATAAAAAGCGCACAATACAAAGCTGCTGTAAGCGTAAACAGAGAGCTGATTATGCTCTACTACAACATCGGCAAGATTATTAATGAACATAAGACTTGGGGAAATAAGTTTATCGAAAATCTTGCCGCCGATATTCGCATATCGTTCCCCGACACGAAGGGATACTCTATACGAAATCTGAAATATATGGCTAAATTTGCGGCTGAATATCCCGACGAGGAATTTGTGCAGACAGTGTCTGCACAAATTCCTTGGTCGCACAACTGCGCTATTTTAGATAAGGTTAAAGAGTTTTCAAAACGTGAGTGGTATATCAGAAAAACCTGCGAAAATGGTTGGTCGCACAGTGTGCTTGTTCATCAGATAGAAAGCGGTTTATATGAACGACAGACAACTGTGGATAAGATTTCTAATTTTGAAAGCCGCCTTGCCGCTCCTCAGAGCGAGCTTGCTGTTCAGACTATGAAAGACCCGTACGTGTTTGATTTTATTCCTTTCCGAGAGGATATGGTTGAAAGGGATATTGAGGAGGCTCTTGTCAAGGACGTTACAAAGCTGCTACTTGAGCTTGGAACAGGCTTTGCCTTTCTCGGAAATCAGTACCGACTGAATGTTGGCGGAGATGATTTTTACATTGACCTACTGTTCTACAATCTAAATCTACGCTGTTATGTAGTCATAGAATTAAAGACAGGCGAGTTCAAACCCGAATTTGCAGGTCAGCTTAATTTCTATCTTTCGGCTGTTGATGGAATACTGAAACGTGACGAGGATAACCCCTCTATCGGCTTGCTCCTTTGTAAGAGTAAAAACAATCTTGTAGCTGAATACGCTCTCAAGGATATGTCAAAGCCTATGGGTGTCAGCGAATATACCATAACAAAGAGCCTGCCCGAAGAACTGGAAAAGCAGTTGCCGTCTGTTGAGGATATTGAAAGCAGGATTAAGAAATAAGATTTACAGCCGCAGACGGATTTGCCGAATGCGGCTATACTTTTCATTGAAATTTGCTGATTTTTGTGATATTATAGAGATAGATGATGTTATGGGAGGTGTTCCGCTTGACTGACTACATCTTAAAAGATTGGGACGGCAATATTTTTATTTCAATGACAAATGAAGATGAAAGCACCCTGTCACAATATGAACAGCTTACGCATTGCCTTGCTGTTGTCAAGGTGGGTGAAGATTACCTTCTCGGATGGAACAAATGGCGTAACAGGTGGGAGATTTTCGGCGGTTGTATTGATAAAGGCGAAACACCGAGGGAGTGCATTATTCGTGAGTGCTACGAAGAATTAGGTATTGACGGTGCTGATTTTCAATACATCGGCGTTATGAAATTTCTTATGATGCCCGACTATTTTTCTTCCGAGGAACGCATTGAATATGGCGGTTTGTATGGAGTTACCCTTGAAAATATGAGCATTGAAGAAATCTATGAACAGATTAACGACCGTGACGAGATAGTTAAGTTGGCATTTTATAGACATATTAAGGATAAAGAGCCTATTGCTCCTATTGATGAAAAGCTGTTGGAATATTATTTGTGAGGGCAAGTTAAAGTATTATAAAATGTAAATATGAGGACGAAATATGTTTGAATTTACAGATAAATTCGATACACTCGAAAATGATGAGCTGATACTGAAAATCATACAAAAATACAGCGGCGATGACGAAATGATACCGTTCTATTATTATGATATTATAAGAAAAACTGACAGCGTAACTGTCGGCAAAATCAGCGTCCGTATCGGTAACAATTTTCATTCATATTACAACGGACATATCGGCTATGAGGTTTTCAAGGAATATCGTGGAAACGGTTATGCTTATAAGGCAAGCCTAATGATGCTTGATATTGCACGTTTTCACGGTATGGGATTTATTTATCTGACTTGTGATGAAAGCAATGTTGCTTCATACAAGACAATCGAAAAGCTTGGAGCGGAACTTGTAGAAATTTGTGATGCTCCGAGGGGATATTTCGGTTAGCGTGAGGGTATGGAGAGGCAGAGAGTTTATAAACTATGCTTGTATAAAAACAAGGAGTTATTATGAAAGTAATAGTTTTCGACATAGGTGGAATGCTTATGGAGTACAAGAATATGCCGCTTTCGTGGCTGGATTTCTACAAGGACGGTTTTCGTTATGTTTGTAGCGAGCTTTCGCTCAACATAACTGAAAATGATATTGACAAGTCATTTGACGTGCTTAAAAGCTATAATCCCCGTATCAATCCTCGTGAGGTTGATGTTACTCCCGAAGTGATTTTCAGTGAGGCTACGGCTCATTGGCAAGGGAAATTTGAGCTTTACGAAGTTATAAACAAATTTTATGAATCGATGAAATTAACAGCATATATTTATCCCGAAACGCTTGATTTCTTGAACAAGCTGAAAGCAGAGGGTTACAAAATAGCGGCTCTGACCGATGTAGCAATCGGAATGCCCGATGAGCTGCACAAGAGCTATTTTCCTGAACTGCTGCCCTATTTTGATATGTATGTTTCTTCAATCTCTTGCGGTTATCGCAAGCCTAACCCAAAAGGTCTTTCGGACATTGCGGAGAATTTCGACGTTTCCCCTTCAGAAATGATTATGATTGGCGATGAGGAAAAGGATATTAAAACTGCAAAGAGGTTTGGCTGTAAGTCCATTCTGATTGACAGACGGGACAGAAATGCTGATTTCGGGCAGGATTATACGGTTACAGATTTGAATGGGTTTTGGGAGGTGCTGAAATGAGAAAAATAATCACAATTCAGCACACACAATCCGAACAGCACATAAACAAAATGATTGGCTCGTTAGGTGGTTGGAATTTAACCGAACTCGGAATAAAGCAGGCTTATTCCATTGGTAAAAATCTTGCCGATGATTATAAAAATCAGAAATTTGTTATTTACTCCTCTGACCTGCCGAGAGCAAAACAAACTGCTGAAATTGTTTCAGAGTATTTTAATACAACGCCTGTTTTTACTACTGCATTAAGGGAATTTGATTTAGGCGAGGCAAACGGGAAATCAAAGGAATGGGCAAGAAACAACCAGCAATGCCCTGTGTGGCAAGGTACGATTGATTGGGCAAAATCTGTATATGATAAGCCCTTTATCAGTGCAGAGTCTAAAGCTGACGTGTGGAACAGGCTTTCAAAGTTTATGACCGATACGCTTGCTGAAACAAATGAAGATATTATCATCGTTTCACACGACGGTACATTGAGCATACTTTATGCGTTATGGCTTGGCATGGATATTGAAATGCTGAATAAGTGTAATCTATCTGGCAAGACAGGCGGTGTTTCTGTTTTACAGAAAGATGATGACGGAAATCGTATTATTGCACGATTGAATGATATGTCGTATATGAAAGGGGTATTATAATGGATTTATATCATTATTATGACAGAACTATCGGACCTTTCAAAAGTCTTACGGAAATTACCCTTGATGAAGCAAAAGTTGTGCTTGATGATTTGAAGAGAACAAGACCTAAATCACAACCTGCTTCCCGTAATGATAAATATGTTCAGTACCGCCGAAACTGCGAAGCTATATTAAGAAAAGAATGCGCTAAAAAAGGAATAATTGTAAATCGAGAATCACCATACTACATGGTTATTGAGCATAGTCCATGGCTGAGTACTTGGTATGAAAACAGCACTTTTGTTAAAATTCCGATTGAGGAATTTGATTTACGAACATTATCTTTTACTTATGGAGATTCGATGCCAACCTTCAGTGATTCATTTTTAGATGGGAAAGAATATCGTAAGCAGCGGAAATCTCCTTGAACTATTCATCAGAAAATTCATTTTGCTATTACCTTCTCCGGATCACCACCACGATCAGGATGGTTCTTTAAAGCTAATTTTTTGTACGCTTTTTTAATTTCATCGGTAGTGGCACTCTTGGAAACTCCCAAAACTTCATAGAGCTTAGAGTTGTCGACAGGGGTGGTTCGGCCGCTTCCTCCCATGCCTCCCATGCCTCCCATTCCTCCCATTCCAGGGAAACCTCCGAAGTCAAAGAAATTCATTTATAAAGTTAATATGAGAGCAGTTTAATGGTTCTGGAACATTCCGTTATAATATCTGCAAAGTTTCTAGAA
>CASFZT010000065.1 GCA_949299215.1 uncultured Ruminococcus sp. | reverse complement strand
TTCCACTCTTCCGCATATCGGACATTTTCGTCCTGCGATTTCTTTTGCTTTTCTCATACTTTAATTATATCATACTCTGCTTCATTTGTCCACACCCTTTTTTAATAGACAAAATTTACAAAACGGCAGTACATATAAACCCTAAAAGTACACATCGGGTCAAAATTATATAAACTTTTTAAAACTCCTTGAAACATATGCGGATATGGGTTATAATAAATGTACATTATCTTGAAAGCAGGGAAAAAATTATGACCTTACAGGAACAATTCATTGAAAACCGTGATCGTATTACCGCCGATTACGAAATGCTTATTGCAAAGAAAAACGTTATATCCAAAAAATACAACGGTATCTATGATCTCTATGAAAACCCCGTTCTTACCGCAGCACACGCTCCTATCATCTGGAAATACGATCTGAATCCGCAGACAAATCCGTATTTTATGGAGCGGCTGGGAATAAACGCTGTTCTTAACTCCGGCGCAATATATCTTAACGGAAAATACTATCTCGTTGCAAGAGTAGAGGGCAACGACAGAAAATCATTCTTTGCCGTTGCGGAAAGCGACAGTCCCGTTGACGGATTCCGTTTCTGGGATTACCCCGTGCAGCTTCCGGACACAAACCCCGAGGAAACCAACGTATATGATATGCGTCTGACAAAGCACGAGGACGGCTGGATATACGGTGTATTCTGCTCCGAAAGCAAGGATACTTCATCCTCGGACCTTTCTGCTGCCATTGCACAGGCAGGCATTGTCCGCACCAAGGACTTAAAGACATGGGAAAGACTTCCCAATCTTAAATCAAAATCTCCCCAGCAGAGAAATGTAGTTCTCCATCCCGAATTTGTAAACGGTATGTATGCATTCTACACACGTCCGCAGGACGATTTTATTCAGACAGGCTCGGGCGGCGGCGTATGCTTCGGTCTTGCAAAGGATATCACCAACGCTGAAATATGCACCGAGGAAACTGTTATCTCACCTCGTATCTATCATACTGTTACAGAGGTAAAGAACGGTGCAGGTGCAGTTCCCATCAAGACGCCAAAGGGCTGGATACACATTGCTCACGGTGTAAGAAATACAGCAGCAGGTCTGCGCTATGTAATATATGTATTTGCGACCGATCTTAACGACCCTTCAAAGCTCATTGCTTCTCCATCGGGACTTTTCATTGCTCCTCACGGTGCGGAAAGAGTCGGTGACGTTTCAAACGTAACCTTTACAAACGGTGCAATCGCACTTGAAAACGGTGAAGTTTATATCTATTATGCTTCTTCCGACACAAGACTTCATGTTGCGTCCACCACCATTGAAAAGCTTATGGATTACACATTCAACACGCCGAGTGATCCGCTTCGTTCCGTTGATTGTGTAAAACAGCGCTGCGAGCTCATCTCCCAAAACCTGGAATATCTCAAAAACAACAGATAAAAACCAAACCGCACAAATAACCGTAAACGGATAATTTGTGCGGTATTGCCTTAACCCTCCGATGTTTTTTTATCGTCCGATCCTCTGTTATTATAGATAAACATAACTATCGCAACGGATATGATTATAAAATATCCTAAAATGCTGAAAACATCGGGTATCTGCTCAAACATGAAATATCCGAATATCGCAGAAAATATTACCTGAGAATAATCAAACACCGAAATTTCCTTTGCAGGTGCATGAGTATACGCCGCCGTGATTGCAAACTGTCCGCCTGCGGCAAATACTCCTGTAAGCAGAAGCATCACCGTCTGATAAAGCGTCATCGGTACAAAATTGAAAATAAGATACGGCAATGTGACCGCACAGGAAAACACAGAAAAGAAAAATACTATCACAGGACCCTTTTCTCCCCTGCTTCCGAGATACCGCACACAGGTATACGCCGCACCTGCTCCCAATCCGCCTATAAATCCTATTATCGACGGAAAAAGCTCCATATTGCTGAATGTGGGTTTTATAATAAACAGACTTCCCACAAACGCAGCTATAACTGTGCACACCTGGAACGACGTTGTTTTTTCTTTAAGGAATATTGCCGAAAATACCACCGCAAAAAACGGCGACATCTTATTCAGCATAGACGCATCGGAAAGCACAAGCCTGTCCACCGCATAAAAATTGCACAGCAGACCTGCCGTACCGCAAAATGCTCTCAAAAACATCGCAAGCCTGTTTTCCTTGGCACAGCTTATCTTTATTCCGTCCTTCCTAAGTATTGCAAGCGCACACACCGCAGCCACCGAATTACGGAAAAAGCTTTTCTGTATAAACGGCAGATCACCCGACAAGCGTATAAACGCATTCATCAGCGTAAAGCAAAACGCCGAACACAATATAAAAATTATTGCCTTATTCTTGGATCTCAAAACTCAAAACTTCCTTTTTCAATAAGGGGCTTGCCCCGTCATTCAATAAGGGGCTTGCCCCATCATTCAACGTGGCAAGCCGCAGCGAAGCTGCGATGAAGTTTCGGTTGGGGATTGAACCCCAACTGAAACTGAATATGGAACCCGCCGCCTTAGAGGCGGGGACATCTTGCCTAAGTTATAATATATTTTGTTCTTTAGAACAGTTTGCACGGAAGAGCTTTCGACACTCTTCCGTGCATATTTTTATTGCTGTATGCCAAGAAAATTCCGTGCAGTACAGCTTTAAGGCAATACCGCACAGAGCTTGTGCGAAAGATGCGACGTCAGATTTTTCGGCAGATTGTGAAAAAATTTTGCAGGCATACTGTCGTATGTCAATAAATTTTTTGCGATATGACGGAAAATATGCAAGCAGATTTCGTGCAAAGCCGTCATGCAGGTTTTGTGCGGTATTGCCTTAATCCTCCTGCCATATCTTAGCAAGAATTTCTCTTACCTTATTCATATCGATAGGCTTTGAAAGATGTCCGTTCATACCGCTTTCAACCGACTTTTTCATATCCTCGTCAAACGCATTTGCCGTCATTGCAACGATTGGTATCTTCTTGGCATCGGGGTGTGACGAACGGCGTATATTCTTTGCTGCATCAAGTCCGTCCATTACCGGCATTCTTATATCCATAAGTATCGCATCATAATACCCGCTTTCGGACGCTTCAAACTTTTCAACAGCCACCTTTCCGTTTTCGGCACTCTCGACCTTCATACCCTCTCTGCCAAGCAAGGTAGCCGCTATCTCAACATTAAGCTCATCGTCTTCCGCAAGAAGTATCGTCTTATTATTAAAATCGACCGCTTTCTTTTCCTTGCCGCCGTCGGGCAGCATATCCTTGCCCGCAAGCTTATATGGCAGCGTAAAGAAGAATGTTGAGCCGCTGCCCTCTTCACTTTCGACCTCAAGCTTACCGCCGAGCATACCTACAAGATTGCTGCTTATTGCAAGACCAAGTCCCGTACCGCCGTATCTTCTTGTAGTTGAAACATCTTCCTGCTCAAACGAATTAAATATCTTTGCAAGGTTTTCCTTTTTTATGCCTATACCGGTATCCCTGACGGAAAAATAAACACTCACCAGATCAGGGGTCGCAGTTTCCGCTTCAACGACCGTAAGTGTTATACCGCCTCTGTCAGTAAATTTTACGGCGTTTCCTATAATATTCATAAGCACCTGATTAAGCTTCAACGGGTCGCCCATAACAAGGGCATTGGTAATATTCATATTGATATCAAACCTTATACCCTTTGCCGCCGTCTGAACACTGATTATCGTTTCTATCCTGCCTATCACCTCTTCAAGGCTGAAGCAGATATTCTCAATTGTCATCTTGCCGCTTTCTATCTTTGACATATCCAATATATCATTGATAAGCGACAGCAGATATTTCGATGAAACGTCTATCTTCTTCAGACAATTCTCAACCTCGGAGGTCATATTTTCCTTGTGTCCGAGCACAATTGCTGTCATACCCATGATAGCATTCATAGGTGTACGTATCTCATGCGACATTCTTGACAGGAAGTCGCTCTTTGCCCTGCTTTCAAGCGTTGTCTTGGACTTGATTATATATGTCTTGATAATTTTTGTAAGCTCTTTTATCGTTTCACATTCCTCTTGACTAAGACCGTCTTCGCCTGCTGCAAATGCCAAAAATCCCATGACCTCGTTTTTCTCGCTTACAAGTGATATATACGAAATCCCGTCGCCTCTTACATCATTGACTACATCCATGACTGCATTCGATGACACATAGAAATTCTTATCCACAGTTATGATATCCGTTCCCGCAAAAATATCGGTAAGCTTTGATATTTCGTCCTCGCTAATATGCATTAACCTACTTTCGATATATTCCAATCCGTAATCATTCCACTGTATTGACGCACGTATCGTACCGAAATCGCTGTTGAGCTCATACGAAACTATTCTGCGCATATTGAACATACGTCCGGCTTTGCAGAATATCATACACATTGCCGCTTCAAGACGCTTTGTCTTTTCCAGCATATTGATAGCATACATAATAATATTATCGGTGATTGCAAAGCCGCTGTTGAACTGATTGTTATACGCATAGTCATACTTATCCTGATACTTCATAAATGCGGCTCTTGCTTCAACATCAGACAGCATCTCATAATAATAAACAACATTCGGATACTGCGGCATTTTCGCAGCGCAATATGCACGCTTAGCTTTTATCAGAGCTTCTTCATAAGGCATACCCTCTTCATTCTGAGAAATGCCTATATGACAGGTGATCGAATTCATATCGCTGTCAAAGGCATGGTAGATATTCTGAATATACTCCACCATTTTTTGCAGACGGTCATTATACTCCTCTCTGTCCTTGCCGGGAATATAAATTGCAAAGCCGGAGTATTTTATTCTCCATACCATTTCGTCTTCATTGGCTTTTACATAATGTCTTATGATATTGCTGACCTCTTCAAGAAGTGCATCATAGCAATATGCTCCGTACTCGCCTATAAAGTCCTCCGTTCCCGATATACTGATTATACCAAGTGAATACGGTGCGTCCTTTTCAAGTATATCCCTCTGAACAAGTATCGTACCATATTCGCTGTTATAGAATCCGCTTACAGGATCATGACGCTCAATATCGATACGCTTCATCTCCTCAAGCTTTTCCTCCGTAACATCGGATGCCGTTGCAACCACTCTTAAGAGTCTGCCGTTTGAATCATATATTGATCTGCTGTTGACATTGAACCATCGGTGCTCCTTGGTGTTCCTGCCTGCATACAGCTTCATTACAACAGGCTCGGTAAACTCTCCGTTTAAAAATCTTATCATATCGGACATACTGTCTTCCGTGCAGATGATACCGTCTGCAACCATCTGACGATAATTATGATATGTATGGTGCTTATTGCTGTCATAATTAGTATCCTTATCGTCAAAATGATATACGGTAAAAGCGTCCTTCAGATTGTCATACTCCATCAAGTAATAGCTCGATGTCTGCATCAGGATAAGATACCTCTCCCTTTCCGCAAGCAGATCGGCACGATATTTATCCCTTTCTTCGGAAATACTCGCTATTTTATCGGAAATTTCCTGCATTTCCGTTACATAAAAAGCATTGTCCTCTGACTTGCCCTCCGAACTTTCGACAAGACGCTTCATTGAAGATGAGATCATATATGAAAGTGTAAACGTAAATATAACTGCCATTACGAACTGGCATACAAACATAAACACAAGTCTTTCGTAAAAATTATTTGACACGCCAAACACATTTCGCTCGCTTGTAACAGCGGCAAGCGCCCATTTTTCCGAATAAAACAGGGTATTTGCGGAATAAACGTCTATGTTTTCAAATGTACAGCACGCATTGCTGCCGTTTATGGTCAGTCCTTCGGTTTCATAAAGTCCTTCAGCATCCGCATTTTCCTTTAAAACCACCCTATCGCCCACAATTATATTTTCTTCTGCAAGTTCGCCGAACATAAGCTTGATATCAGCATTTATTACTCCGTCATTTTCATCATATGCCATAAGCACATAATACTCATCACTTTCATATTCGCTGTCCGATACTATCATATTGCCTATTACGTCGGTAAATACGGTAACGCCTATAACACCGTAAGCCTCACCCTGATAAACAAGCGGCATTGAATAGGAAAACTCATCTATATGTGTACCCGACTCATCGCTGTTCTTGGTCATTATCGTCCAACCGCCGTAATCTGCGGAGTTTGATCCCGGCGATGCATATATTGCGTCAACCGGTTTAAAAAAACTTGCAAGCAGGTCTTTTGTAAAATCATTATACGCAACGTAAGGTCTCCACCTCATTGAAAGCGGTATATTATAACGTGAGGATATTGTACTGTTTCCGACGTCCATTATTATATCGGAATAATTCGGATCGCTGTTTTCCAGATCGGTATCAACAAACGATACACCGTTATAAACAGCGGATTCTGTTTTATACTGCTCGCCCTTATTATTGCAGATCATAATATATGCACCGTTTACGGTATTGGTTTTCATAAATGTAAGCAGGTCTTCCGCAGAAAGCTCAAGAAATTCATTTCTCAATTCTGTATTGACATAAATATCGTCAAATTCCTTATTATTTTCGGAAAGCACCTTTTCAAGATTTGCATTGACCGCATCTGCATAACCCTCTATCGGTGAGCTTCTCTTTGTCATTTCCTTTTCTATATATGTACTGAACTTTTCTGCATGGCTGCTGAGAAAATCCACCGAATTGCTGTTTATGGTCTCAATAACGCCGGTTTCATGTACGGACACATAAAAGATAACGCCCTGCAGTATAAAAGCCGCAGCAAGCAAAACTGCTGTCAACGTAAAAATACGGCATCTGAACTTATTCATTATACCACCTCTTATGATAAAAATACTATGTCGCTAAGAATAATTCATCTTTTGTTACAATTATATCACAGTATTTTAAAAATTGCAACCATTTTCATGAATTTTCAATAAGTTGCTTGCCCCGTCATTCAACGCGGCAAGTCGCAGCGAAGCTGCGATGAAGTTTCAGTTAGGGATTGAACCCCAACTGAAACTGAATATGAACTCCGCCGCCTTAGAGGCGGGGTTCATCAAGTCGTGGTTATATTAAGGCAATACCGCACAAGCTCTGTGCAGTATTGCCTTAATAGGACATTCATTAATAAAGTTATTGACGTTAATATTCATTTGTGGTAAAATAAAAACAGTAACATTATCCGAAAAACAAGGGAGGACAGTATATCCATGAAACTTCTCGAAGACAGGATTCGCAAAGACGGCGTTGTCAAAGCAGGAAACGTACTTAAAGTAGACAGCTTTCTAAATCACCAGATGGACATTAAACTTTTCAACGAAATGGGCAGGGAATTTAAACGTCTTTTTGCAGACCGCCCAATAAACAAAATACTCACCATAGAAGCCTCGGGCATCGGCATTGCCTGTATCGCTGCACAGCATTTCGGCGTACCCGTCGTTTTTGCAAAAAAGGCACAGAGCATCAACATTGACGGCGAAGTGTACAGCACAAAAATTCAATCATTCACGCACAACAAGGTATATGACGTTATCGTATCAAAAAAATACATAAACACAACCGACCATATTCTTATCATAGATGATTTTCTTGCAAACGGCTGTGCACTTGAGGGACTTATCGACCTTGTAAAAAGCGCAGGTGCAACTATTGAGGGTATCGGCATATGCATTGAAAAGGGCTTTCAGCAGGGCGGAGATATCATACGCAAAAAAGGAGTACGTCTTGAATCACTTGCCATTGTTGAAAGCATGAATGACGAAACGGGCGAAATTGTATTCCGTGAGCAATAAATCGGTACGTTTTTAAAATACGAAAAGAAATATTAAATATGAAAATTGCGGTAACCTATGACAACACAAACGGTATGGTATTCCAGCATTTCGGACATACCGAAAACTTCAAGATGTACAATATCGAGGACGGAAAGATAACCGCCTCCGCCGTTGTTCCCACGCTTGGAAGCGGACACGGTGCGCTTGCGGATTTCCTCAAATTCAACTCTGCGGATATTCTCATCTGCGGCGGTATCGGCGACGGTGCAAAAAATGCTCTTGCAAAGGCAGGCATAAAGCTTTACGGCGGTGTATCCTGCAAAGCGGACGATGCGGTACAGGCTTTCCTTGACGGCACGCTTGCTTTCAATCCCGACATCACCTGCTCGCATCATGATCATGAGCATCAAGACGGTCACTCCTGCGGAAACCACACTTGCGGCAGTCATACCTGCGGTTGATTGATATGTATATTTAAGGCAATACCACGCAGGCTTGTGCGGTATTGCCTTAAACTTTTGGAAACGCTGATTAGTGCGAAGCAATCGTTTTCTTTGTTACCAAATTGTTATAAATTGTAATGAATATGCTATTTACATAATAATAACATTTTGATACAATATAATTAAAAGATATGGCATATTGCTGCCATAAGACAGCATAGAAAGCGAGTGAGAATCATGAAGAAAAAGAATACCGAAAACACGACGCAGCAAAATAAAAAACCAATGGACAAATATAAAAAGGCAGCTATAATTATCCCAATATTTGCAGTTATCGCTACTGCCGCATTAGCTGTTCTTGCGTTTGTATTTGTACCAAAGCTTGCCGGCAGATTTGTTCCTGCAAACAATGATGACATTGCCATTACCGATTCATCCGCCAATGACAGCAAAGACATATCCGATACAAATTCAACCGAAGAAAGCGGCACTTCTGATATATCGGACGAGAAAAATGCCTCCGAAGAACCTCTTCCCGAATCGCTGGAACGAGATATGCCCGAGGACTGTATAGTAACATCGGTCGTGGCTGAAAACGGCAGCAACGGTTACATTGACCCCGATACCGATTTCATCATAAAATCAAACAAGGATATTGAGGCAAATGAACTCAAATCAATGCTCGCTCTCAGCACCGACAAGCTTTTTTCAATAGAAAAAACAGGCACTCGCACCTACAAGCTCACATCGGATAAAACTATGCCGCAGGACAGCATAGTCACCCTTGAGCTAAAAGATGAAAACGGCAGCTCCGTATATAGCTGGGCTTTCCAGACAAGCGGAGATTTCCGCATAAAATCCGTACTTCCTGCCGACGGCACGGAGTATGTCGAGCCTGCAACGGGCATTGAGATAGAATTTACAAGCTTTCCCGATGTGGCAAATGCAAAGAATTATTTTGA
>CASFZT010000064.1 GCA_949299215.1 uncultured Ruminococcus sp. | reverse complement strand
ATTATATCTTTGAAATTTTTATAAAGCCCCCCCATTAGATCATATTTTGGATTGTTATCTGCGAATTTATGTTGAAAAAGAGGAAATTCTGCCGTTGCTCCAATATAGGGAAGAACTAACTTTAAATCATATCCGGCTCTTAAATGAAGATTGAAAGCTTTATAAGCTCCTCTTCGGATGTAAAATCTGCAGCACATACACTGCTGTATCCGCAGCTGCAGTCGACCTTATACGGAAGAGAGCTTTCATTATTGTAATCACGCAGTCTTTCTTCAATATTCTGTATATATGCTTCTATATCATCCCTATTATCATGCGCAACTATCACACAGAACTCATCGCCTCCCGTTCTTGTACATATACTGTCCTCCGGCATCGAGGCATATAATACATCGGCAACGCACTTAATTGCATTATCGCCCTCAGCATGACCGTAAACATCGTTTATCGGTTTAAGATTATCAATATCCGCACATATTACCGAGACCCATTTACCATTGCAAAGTGCTTGTTCTATAAACGGTTTGCTCAGGCTGCTCATGCCTCTGCGGTTATAAAGTCCCGTCAGTGGATCTCTTATATAGAGCTTGTTGAGTTTTTCCACAACACGTTCAAGCTCACATTTCAGATAAAAGCTGCCCGCATTATTGGATATAGTCATAAGCCACATTGCAAACAGATCTCCGCTTCCCTTTATCTTTGACGGTTCATATGCAACATATCCTATAAATCTATCCTTGAAGTAAATAGGAGAAAAAGCATAAAAGACGCTTTCCTCGCCATTCAAAAAATCCTCCGGCAGAAGCTCCGATGACAAAAACTCCGTACCTACAGGCACTTTATGTCCGAACTGCACCATTGACACTACATTTTCGGAAATCCCCTCATATATGCCGTTGGTATCAATCAGTACACACTGTTCCGACTGTTTTTCAAAAGCGGCACATATGCATATGTACATTTTCTTCAGCTTAAAAAATTCGGCTATCCTGCGTGTGGAATCATACAATTCGGCAGAATTTTTAGCCGTTGTAAAGCGTGTATTCATCTCCAGCATATGGGTATCAAACTCTTTAAAGAGATTTAACTCACCATAGTATGAATTCAAAAAATCCGACCTGTTCGTTTCCAATCTTTTTTCACATCCGCAGGACTGCTGACATACAAGCTTTGACGGCACTTCTATCACGCTGCCGACATCCTTTCCCGACCAAATATCGACAAGCGTATCAACCGCAACAACTCCCGATTCCTCAAACGAACGTCTCACAGTCGTTATCGTCTATTGCCTCCGGCATATCCCCGGAATTTACAAACTCCGCAGTACATTCCATTGCTTTCTTCCAGAACTCGCCATATGCTATACGCTTTTCCTCAATCGGTATATCATTTTCTTCCAGAACTTTTTTATATGCCGCAAGGCGCTCCTCGGTCTGAAGATTTCCGGGAAAACCGCCTATAAAATTAATTTTCCTTAGACCATGATCCTCTACCAGATGCCTTACAACAAACTCCATTGCCGTTTTATCACTTAAATTTACATTTATATCCGTAATATGCTCCTGGTCATTTATATTCAGCAAAGGTATTCCTTTTTCCTTTGCTCTTTCATGGAGTATTTCTATAACTTTCGCTTCTATTATCGAATCGCCGAAAATAATTATTCCGTCCGTAATATCATAATTTATCAGATTAAAAATTTCCGTTTCACCCAAAATAATATTTTTCGGAAGAACTCTGTTACTGTTACACTCCGGTTTACGCACGGTCGATGCAAATGTCAGCACATTAATTGAAAGCTCCTTGCATCTGCGGCATATCGCATCTACAACTTTTGATTCATATTCCCAATTATATCCTGTAACACATACTGCTATATTTCTGCGTTTCATGCTCAAACATCTCCATATGAGTAAAGTTATATAATTCAATTGTAAAATATAAGCAACTATTGTTAAAAGTGTAGCACATTTTGCTTCATTTTTCAATAGCTTTTTAGAAAAAAATTGTAAAAGAGTAAATTAAAATCAGAGAAATTATTGAAAAACATTTGGCTGTTCTTTCACAGGCAATACCTCACAGGACTTGTGTGAAAGATGCGAAGTCAGATTTTTCGGCAGATCGTGCAAAAATTATGCAGGCATACTGTCGTATGTCAAGAATTTTTTTGCGATATGACGTAAAATATGCAAGCAGATTTCGTGCAAGCTCTTGCGGTATTGCCCATATACCCTCTTGTCGGATAATTGTATATAAAATGTTAAACCAAGTAAAAAGCTGTTGACTTTCGGAAAACAACGTGTTATAATAATTTAGGCAAGATGTTCCCGCCTCTGAGGCGGTGGGTTCTATATTCAGTTTCGCTGCGGCTTGCCACGTTGAATAACGGGGTAAGCCGCTTATTGAATAAAAAATTCGGACACCTTTAAGGCAATCCCGTGAGGTTGGCAAGGCAGTCATTTATAGGCTTGAGTTATATAATATGAATATAGCTGTAACTATGTGCTTATGAACAATCACTACCTGCCTGCTTTGCAGACAGGTATTTTTTTATCCGGATTTTATTTTGAAGGAGATGACGGATTGGCTGAAAAAAAAGAAAAGGCTGTAATTATGGACGAAAGTGCCATAAAACGTGCCATTGCAAGAATTTCTTACGAAATTATCGAACGGAACAAGGGTACCGATAACCTCTGCATAATCGCCATCATGTCAGGCGGCACAAGCATTGCATCTCGCATTGCTTCAAAAATCAACGAGCTTGAATCCGCTTCCGTCAGCATCGGAGCTCTTGACATCACCTCCTATCGTGATGATGAAAAGCATATACCCGACTG
The DNA here is from genome assembly GCA_949299215.1 of uncultured Ruminococcus sp. GTDB lineage: Bacteria > Bacillota > Clostridia > Oscillospirales > Ruminococcaceae > UMGS363. Next base: position 7,606 of record CASFZT010000064.1, on the reverse strand, counting down.
CGACAAAACAACTCTTGATTTTGACATACATGATAAAAAAGTCATTCTCGTTGACGATGTTATCTTCACAGGAAGAAGTGCACGTGCTGCTATCGATGCCGTAATAAAACGGGGACGTCCGCAAAATATTCAGCTTGCGGTACTCGTTGACAGAGGACACAGAGAAATACCTATCCGTCCGGACTATGTCGGAAAAAACGTTCCGACTTCACGTGATGAATCGGTAAAAGTCATGATGAAAGAGGTTCACGGCTGCGATAAAGTCGTTATCCTGGAATAGGAGGTCACCTTGAATAATATTCTTATTAAAAATGTACGCATTGTTGGCATGAACGGCAAATCAGCCGACATACTTGTAAAAAACGGCAAATTTGACAAGATCGGAAAAATTCCTGATAATCTCATTGAAGATAACACCTGCGTCATAAACTGCATGGGAAAGCTTTTTGCTATGCCGCCGCTTTTCGATATGCACGTTCACTTCCGTGACCCAGGCTTTACTCACAAGGAAGATATTCTTACGGGATGTGCCGCAGCTCTTGCGGGAGGCGTAACTGGTGTGGTATGTATGCCGAACACAAAACCCGTTACCGATTCAAAGGAAATTGTAGACTACATCATAAAAAAATCGGAAGGCACCGGCGTTGAGGTCTACCCTGCCGCAGCCATAACAAAAGGTATGCTTGGCAGTGAGCTTTACGACTACTCAGAAACAGGAGTACGCATCATATCGGATGACGGACGCCCCGTGGAAAATGCGGAGCTTATGCGCAAGGCACTTGCCAAATCGGTACAAAGCGGTATTCTCGTTGCATCGCACTGTGAGGACCTCAACATTATAAACGGCGGTATCATAAACGATGGCACAGTTTCGGAAGCTCTCGGTATAAAAGGAATGAGCCGTGCTTCCGAGGACAGCATTACCGCACGTGAAATTGCTCTTGCCATGTCTGAAAACGCACGCATACACATATGTCATGTTTCCACAAAAGGCAGTCTTGATTTTATAAAAGACGCAAAAAGGCACGGCGTTAAGGTGACCTGCGAAACCTGTCCGCACTACTTCATCTACACAGATGAAAAGCTGCGTTTACTCGACGCTGATTACAGAATGAATCCTCCTCTCCGTACCGAATCAGACAGAAAAGCGGTCGAGGATGCTGTACTTGACGGAACGATAGATTGTATCGTAACCGATCATGCGCCGCACACGGCTGAAGAAAAATCCGATTTTTACACCGCTCCCAACGGTGTGGTCGGTCTGGAAACATCACTTGCAGCCATGCTGACAACTTTTTATCATACAAAAAAGCTTACCATTGAAAAGATTACGGAGCTTATGTCGCATAACCCGAGAAAGCTTCTCGGACTTGAACCCATACAAATCAAAGAAGGAGCAAAGGCAGACTTTATCTTAGTTGACCCCGATCTTGAATGGGTAGTTGACCCCGACAAGCTTCACTCAAAATCGCACAACACTGTATTCAAAGGTGAAAAATTCAAGGGCAAATGTGTTCTCACCGTAACCGACGGTATTATCAGATATAAATATAACTAACATATAAAAAGGAGTGGTTGATATGTCTTTTGACAGACTGATCGCTAAAATCATTGAAACAGGAAACCCCACGGTCGCCGGTCTTGACCCTAAGCTCGACTATGTTCCGGAATTTATCCGTAAAAAAGCTTTTGAGGAAAAGGGTGCCGATCTGAAGGGTACCGCTCATGCCATCTGGAAATTCAACCAGGCTATCATTGATGAGATATGCGACCTTGTTCCTGCTGTCAAGCCGCAGTCGGCATACTATGAAATGTATGGCTGGTACGGTGTAAAAGCACTTTACAAAACTATTGAATATGCAAAAAGCAAGGGTATGTTCGTCATTGTGGACGGTAAAAGAAATGACATCGGTGCTACGATGGAGGCATATACAAACGCATACCTGGGCAATGTAGAAATAAATGGAAACACATTTGAGGGTTTCGGTGCGGACGCACTTACAGTAAACGGATATCTCGGCACTGACGGTATCTCCCCTCTTACCGACGCTTGCAAAAAAAATGACAAGGGTATTTTCGTTCTTGTAAAGACCTCAAACAAATCCTCAGGCGAGCTTCAGGACAAGCTTCTTGCCGATGGCGGCACTATCTACAATACTATGGGTGATATGTGCGAAAAATGGGGTTCTGATTCTATCGGCAAATACGGCTACTCGACTGTCGGTGCTGTTGTCGGTGCGACATATCCCGAACAGCTTGCGGAAATGCGTGCAAAACTGCCGCACACTTTCTTCCTCGTTCCCGGATATGGTGCTCAGGGCGGCGGTGCTGAGGGTGTTGCAAAGGCTTTCGATTCTAATGGTCTTGGTGCTATTGTAAATTCATCAAGAGCTATCATGTGTGCATATCAGAAAGAGGGCTGCGATGAAAAGGATTTTGCAAAGGCTGCAAGACGTGAGGTCATCCGCATGAAGGAGGATATCACAGCATATCTGCCTGCTCTTAAAAAATAAGCAAACCAATTTTTATGTATAAATATATTTGGGAGGAAACATAATGTCTTTATTTAACATGGGTGACAAAGCCTACATTATGCTTGCTGACGGACGTATTTTCGAGGGCTGCTCTTTCGGTGCAAAGGGTACTTCCTTTGGTGAGATCGTATTTGCAACAAGCATGACCGGCTACGAAGAAACCTTATCAGACCCCAGCTACTACGGTCAGATCGTAACGCAGACCTTTCCGCTTATCGGAAACTACGGCGTAAACGATGAGGACTATGAATCTGCCGATTCCGTTGTAAGCGGATATATTGTAAGAGAATGGTGCAATGCTCCGTCAAACTTCAGAAGTCAAGGAAATGTTGACGAATTTCTCAAAAAGCACAATATTATCGGTATTCATTCCGTTGACACACGCTGCCTTACAAGAATAATCCGTGAGCACGGTGTTATGAACGGTGTTATCACCACGGAAAACATATACGAAAAGAAAGATGAATTCTTAAAGCAGATCAATGATTTTAAAATCGTAAATGCTGTTAAATCGGTCACCGCTAAGGAAATTAAAGATTACAAAGCTGAAAATCCTCTTTATAACGTTGTTCTTTATGATTTCGGATACAAATACAATATCCGCCGTGAGCTTCTGAAAAGAGGCTGTAATGTTACCGTTGTTCCCGCTTCAGCTACCGCAGAACAGGTTAAAGCTCTTAATCCCGATGGTATCATGCTTTCTAACGGACCGGGAGATCCTTCCGAAAACACAGAAGTAATAAACGAGCTTAAAAAGCTTATAGAATACAAGATACCTACATTCGGAATATGTCTTGGTCATCAGCTAATGGCTCTTGCAAACGGTGCTAAAACCGAAAAACTCAAATACGGTCACAGAGGTGCTAATCAGCCTGTAATTGATATCAGCCATGATATGACTTTCGTTACCTCCCAAAATCACGGCTATGCAGTTATAAATGAAAGTATTCCATCGGACAAAGGCGAAGTTTCTCATAAAAATGCAAATGACGGTACCTGTGAGGGCGTTCGCTATAAGAATTTCCCATGCTTTACCGTACAATTCCACCCCGAGGCTTGCGGTGGTCCAAAGGATACTGCTTATCTCTTTGATGAATTTATAGATCTTATTAAGAAAAACAAGGAGGACAAGTAAAATGCCGCTTCGTAATGATATAAAGAAAGTCCTCGTTATCGGCTCCGGTCCTATCATTATCGGACAGGCTGCCGAATTTGACTATGCCGGCACTCAGGCGTGCCGTGCTCTCAAGCAGGAGGGACTTGAAGTAGTTCTCATAAACTCAAATCCTGCTACTATTATGACAGACAAGGCTATGGCGGACAAGGTTTACATTGAACCGCTCACGCTTGATGTTGTAAAGAAAATTATAAAGATCGAAAAGCCGGACAGTATTCTTTCAACTCTCGGTGGTCAGACAGGTCTTACTCTTTCCATGCAGCTTGCGGAAGAAGGCTTCCTTGAAGAAAACAATGTTAAGCTTCTCGGTGCTGACCCCGAAACTATCCACAAGGCTGAGGACAGACAGGCTTTTAAAGACACTATGGAAAAGATCGGCGAGCCTTGTATCCCGTCAAAAGTGGTTGAAAATTTACAGGACGCTGTTGATTTTGCAAATAACGAGATCGGATACCCCGTTATTGTTCGTCCTGCATTTACTCTTGGCGGTACGGGCGGCGGTATTGCGTACAATGAAGAAGAACTGCGTGATATTGCCACAAACGGTCTGCGTCTTTCCCCTATCACTCAAGTTCTTATTGAAAAGTGCATAAGCGGTTGGAAAGAAATCGAATTTGAGGTTATCCGTGACAGAAAAGGAAATGTTATTACGGTCTGCTCCATGGAAAACTTTGACCCTGTCGGCGTTCACACGGGCGATAGTATCGTTATCGCTCCTGCCGTAACTCTCACCGACAAGGAGTACCAGATGCTCCGTACTGCGGCTCTCAACATCATTTCCGAGCTTAAGGTAGAGGGCGGCTGCAACTGTCAGTTTGCACTTCATCCGACCTCCTTTGAATATGCCGTTATTGAAGTAAACCCCAGAGTTTCACGTTCTTCTGCGCTTGCTTCAAAGGCTACGGGATATCCTATCGCAAAGGTTGCTGCAAAAATTGCTATTGGCTACACTCTTGACGAGATCATCAATGCAGTTACCGGCAAGACATATGCTTGCTTTGAGCCTGCTCTTGACTATGTAGTTGTAAAATTCCCGAAATGGGCATTTGACAAATTCGTATATGCAAAAAGAACCCTCGGCACACAAATGATGGCTACCGGTGAAGTTATGGCTATCGGTACAAGCTTTGAGCAGGCTATCATGAAAGCTGTACGTTCAATAGAGCTTGGCATGGATACAATGAACCTCAAAAAGCTTGCAAAGCTCTCCGATGATGAGATCAGAAAGCAGCTTTATTCCGTTGACGACGAGCGTTCGTTTGTTGTATTCGAGGCTTTAAAGAGAGGAATATCCATTGATGACATTCACAAAATAACAAAGATCGATAACTGGTTTATTTCAAAGCTCAATAATCTCGTTGAAATTGAAAAATGGCTTGCAGACGGCACTCTTACCGAAGAAAAATATGATATTGCAAGACGTTACGGATATCTTGACAGCACTATTGAACGTATCAGCGGTCAGAAATGTCCGAAACACACAAGCTCTGTATTTAAAATGGTTGACACCTGTGCAGGTGAATTCAAAGCCGAAACTCCTTACTTCTACTCTACTGCGGACAAAGAAAACGAGGCTCTCCAATTTCTCGAAAGAACTCACACGGGCAAGAAAAGAGTTATCGTTTTTGGCTCGGGTCCTATTCGTATAGGTCAGGGTATCGAATTCGACTACTGCTCCGTACACTGTGTATGGGCGCTCAAGGAAATGGGCTACGAAGCCGTAATCTGCAACAACAATCCCGAAACCGTTTCTACAGACTTTGATACGGGCGACAGACTTTACTTCGATCCTCTCACCAAAGAGGACGTTGCCGCTATAATCGAAACAGAACAGCCTTATGGTGTTATCGTTCAGTTCGGCGGTCAGACTGCTATCAAGCTTACAAAGCATCTTGACAAAATGGGTGTAAACATTCTCGGTACTTCCGCAGACAGCATTGACGCTGCCGAGGACAGAGAACGTTTTGACGAGCTGCTCAACAAATGTGGTATTCCTCGTCCTGCAGGTCACACCGTTATGAATGTTGACGAGGCTCTCAAAGCTGCAGAAGATCTCGGCTACCCAGTTCTTATGCGTCCGTCATATGTTCTCGGCGGTCAGAATATGATAATTGCTCACTCCGATCAGGATATTATCGAATACATGGAGATTATCACAAGAAGCGGTCTTGAAAATCCTGTACTCATCGACAAATACATGATGGGCAAGGAAGTTGAAGTCGACGCTATCTGCGACGGTACGGATTATCTTATCCCCGGTATCATGGAGCATATCGAACGTGCCGGAATCCACTCGGGCGACTCGATCTCCGTATACCCTGCAATGACTCTTACCAAGAAAATACGCGACACCATCATTGAATACACAAGACGTCTTGCTCTTGAACTTAAAGTTGTGGGTCTTGTAAATATTCAATATGTTATCTACAACAACGAGGTTTATGTTATCGAAGTAAATCCCCGTTCCTCAAGAACCGTTCCTTACATTTCAAAGGTAACGGGTGTTCCCATGGTAGATGTTGCAACAAAGATCATGCTCGGTCAGTCGCTTAAAGATCAGGGCTACTCAAGCGGTCTTTACAAGGAAGCGGAATATGTTGCCGTTAAGGTTCCCGTGTTCAGCTTTGCAAAGCTGCATGATGTTGACACGGCACTCGGTCCCGAAATGAAATCCACGGGTGAATGTCTTGGTATTGCTCACACATTTGAGGACGCTCTTTACAAGGGTCTTATCGGTGCAGGCTATGACCTCACTACCAAAAAAGGTGGCGGCGTTCTTATCACCGTTCGTGACACCGACAAACAGGAAATCATCTACGTCGCGGAAAAATTTGAACGTCTTGGATTTACTATCTATGCTACAAGCGGTACTGCTTCTATCCTCAACAAGAACATGGTTGCCGCAAATGTTGTGCGCCGTGTTTCCGAAGACGAGCCTAATGTTATGACTCTTCTTGACAGCGGAAAGATAGATTATGTTATCTCCACATCCGCTAAAGGAAGACTGCCCGCTCTTGACAGCGTAAAAATACGCAGAAAAACCGTTGAGCGTTCCATCTGCTGTCTGACCGCAATAGATACTGCAAATGCAGTTGCAGACATTCTCGCTATGGGCAAGAATATTGACGATATTGAAATGGTGGATATTACAAAAATATAAAATAGGGGTGACGGCATATGACAAAAAAGGTACGGCTTTACAACGTGGTATTCCCAATATGGCTTCTATGGATAGTTCCCGTTACATGGCTTGTCGTACTGCCTGCAAATTTTATCATTGATCTTGCGATAATTCTTATAGCTTTGAGGCTTCTCAAAATCGAAAAGCCGTTTTCTCATGGAAAAAAATTATATGGAGTATACAAAGTTTACCATATATAAAAAGAAAAAATTTAACAACTGAAAGTTATGATTTTGTAGATAAATGGAAAGCTAGAAATTTATGTGATACAAGTTATATATCAAAATATTTAGTAAAATATTTATCTAAAAGCTTAAAATTTAAAGAAAATGACAAAATAAAAAATAAAATTCAAGTTAGACCGGGACAATTAACATCTTATTTAAGACATATATGGGGCTTAGGTGAAAAAATTAGAAGTGATGGCGACACACATCATGTAGTTGATGCTATTATTGTCGCTTGTGCTACTCAATCAATGTGTCAAATGATTTCTGCTTTACATGCTACACAAAGAAATGAAGATGTGAAACAACAACAAAAAGAAATTTTTGATAAAATAAATCAATTAAAATCTTTATCAAAAACAAAAGAAATTGAAGAAAAAATTAAAGAATTAGAAGAAGAAAGTAAATGGTATAATTTAATTGAATCTAGACATATATTAGAAGGGCATTGTAAATTAAATGGTATATGGGAAAATTTTGTAAGTGA
>CASFZT010000063.1 GCA_949299215.1 uncultured Ruminococcus sp. | reverse complement strand
TTCATTCTATACATTTCAAAGTATGTCGTATACGATAGACTTGTATTTGCGTAATATTAAAGTTCAGAAGAGTTTGATAAGCTTTACATCGTATGTAACATTGTTTCCGCAAATTGTTGCAGGTCCGATAGTAAGATATGAGGACGTTGCAAATGAAATTGACGACAGAAGTGTAACAATGTCAAAGGTAAGTGAAGGTATCGGAAAATTTTTAAAAGGTCTTGCCAAAAAAGTGCTGCTTGCAAATAATATAGGTCTGATATGGACTCAAGTAAAAGCGATGGATTATGGTGAGATGTCAGCAGCAACGGCATGGCTTGGAATACTTGCGTTTACATTCCAGATATATTTTGACTTTTCGGGATATTCCGATATGGCTGTCGGACTTGGTAAGGTTTTGGGATTTAATTTCCCGATAAACTTTGACCATCCGTATGTGTCAAAAAGTATAAGCGAATTTTGGAGAAGATGGCATATAACGCTTGGCAGCTGGTTCAGATCGTATGTGTATATTCCGCTTGGAGGAAACAGATGCGGAACAGCTAAAACGATAAGAAATCTGATTATTGTATGGGCGCTGACAGGATTCTGGCACGGAGCAAGCTGGAATTTTATACTTTGGGGACTTTATTTCGGAGTGCTTATTGTAATTGAAAGATTGGGTTTTGGCAAAGTGCTTGAAAAGCTGCCTTCGGCGATAAGTACGCTTTATACTTTTGTATTGGTAATATTCGGCTGGGTGCTTTTTGAAACGAATACACTTGCGGATGCATGGAATTATTTTAAAGCCATGTTCGGAGGAACCGGTATAGCCGTGGATAGTACAGCACTTTATATCCTTGTTTCAAATATTGTTATTTATGCAGTATGTATTTTTGCGTCTACGACCTGCTTTACAACACTTACGGATAAGCTTGCCGATAAGAAGCCGGTGCTTATGAAGAGTATACTTCCGGTTGTGCAGCTTGCAGTCATGGTGATTTGTACAGCTTATTTGGTAGATGCAACATATAATCCGTTTTTGTATTTCCGATTCTGATGGATAAGAGGTGATATGCTTGAAAAATACAGATAAAAAGAAGAAAAGGGTCAATGTTTTTAATCTTATGGTATGTGTAGTATTCTTTGCAATGCTTCTGACGTTTTCAGTAGCAACGGTCGTGCTTCCAAAGGAAAGCTTCTCGGATATTGAAAATAAATCTTTACAGAGCTGGCCTAAGTTCAGTGCAAAGAACCTGTTTATAGGAGATTTTACCGATAAGGTAGAAACATATATATCAGATCATTTTGCGGGCAGAGTTTCCTGGATAAGTTTAAAATCCAAGTTTGAATATGCGCTTGGCAAACGTGAGCAGAAAGGGATATATATATTAAATAACAGGCTTATAGAAAAGGTGGGAGAACCTGATTATACCGAGATCGACAGAAGTATTGAAAGCATAAATAAATTTGCCGCCGATAATCCGGATACAGCCGTTTATATGATGCTGGTACCGACTTCTGCGGAGTTTTATAAGAATGAGATACCTGCGTATAACCCTAATCTCGATCAGAAAGAGTTTATAGATTATGTGTATGGTGGTTTGGAAAATTCAATTGTTCCGATAGATGTGTATTCTTCGTTAAAAGCAAATGCAAATGATTACATCTATTATCGTACAGACCACCATTGGACCTCAAAGGGAGCGTATTTGGCATATAAAGCAGCAGGAACTCAAATGGGATATACTTCGCTTGACGAATCACAGTATGATATTGAGCACGCAAGCTCTTCTTTTAAGGGAACGTTTTATTCCAAAACACTTTTTGACGGCGTGGAAGATGACGTGATAGATTATTATTATCCTAATGTTGCCGACAGAAATGTAACTATGGAGATCATAACAGATGTAACCGCAGAGCCTGCACGTTATGACAGTATGTATATGAGAGAATATCTTGATGTAAAGGACAAATATGCATCGTTTTTGGGTCCCAATTCACCTATTGTAAAACTGAAGAGCAATAATCCCGACGGAAGAAAGCTTCTTGTTATAAAGGATTCGTATGCTCATTGCTATGCACCGTTTCTTACAGCCAATTATTCCGAGGTAACCTTGCTTGATTTAAGATATATACAGATATCATATAAGCAGGTAGTAGATGTTTCTGAATATGATCAGGTGCTTTTCATGTATAATGTGTCTTCATTTTCTACCGACAGCAATATTAAAAAGCTTAGTTATTGATGCTTGTATGCGAGTGGCAATATATGTTAATTTAGCATAAATTTAACTATACGGATTTTTACAGAGTAAGCTTTTGGGTGGCGTTATACCGGAAATAACGTCTGAAAGGCAGCCCTTTTGCTTGAAAAAGCTCTGAAAAAGAGCCGTATTTGTATAGATTTAGGTCAAATGTCAAGTAAATTTGGCATTTGACCTTGATTTTTTTTAATATGTAATGTATAATAATTTGTGTATCTGATATTTTATGTATGGTTTATGGAGGAAAATAGTGAATACAATTATTTCAGCGTCAATTTTAAGTGCAGACCTTTGTAATCTGGAGCGTGATATAAAACGTGCAGAGGACGCAGGCTGTGAGTATATACATTTTGATGTTATGGACGGAGTTTTTGTAAATAATATAAGCTATGGCATACCGGTTTTTAAAGCAGTATCAAGGGTGACAAAGGCTGTGCTTGATGTACACCTGATGATAATAGACCCGCTTAAATATGTAAAGAACTTTGCAGATGCAGGTGCGGATATTATAACCTTTCATTATGAGTCTGATTCTGATTGCGGAAAGTGCATTGATGCAATACATGCGTGCGGCAGGAAAGCAGGCGTTGCAATAAAACCCGGTACACCTGCCACGGTGCTTGAACCGTATCTTGATAAAGCGGACATGTTTCTCATTATGACGGTTGAGCCGGGATTCGGCGGGCAGGAGTTTATTTATGATATGACGGGTAAAATATCCGAACTAAAAAAAATGCTTGATGAGAGAAAGCTGTCTACTCCGATACAGGTGGACGGCGGTATAAACGATACAACGGCCGTACTTACCGCAGAGCATGGTGCCGAAATTATCGTAACCGGCTCATATCTTTTTAAAGCACCCGATATGCGGAAAGCGGCAGATAATATCAGAAATAATATTTTGGATAAGAAATTATAATGGAAAAGAAAATTTCAATACCGAAGACAGACTATGAAATAATGCAGGATATGCTGATGATATTATCGGTGCTTGCTGTTGCTGCAATTTATTATTATGGCGCAAGAGCAGCGGTAATTATATCATTGTCTGCTTTATGCTGCGTGATAACGGATATGATATGCGTGAAATTACGGCATAAGGATATTGATAAAAAGGACGTTTCTGCATTGGTAACGGGTATGGAGATAGGACTTATGATGTCGGCTGCCGTTCCGTATTATGTCGTGATAATTGCAGATATTTTTGCGGTCGTGTTGGTTAAACACGCTTTCGGCGGAAGAAAAAGAGAGATATTCAGCTGCTCGGCTGTAGGATTTTTGTTTGTGGCATTGAGCTTTCCCGGGGTCGTTCTTTCGTATCCCAAACCGTTTACATATCTTCCTGCATTTTCGTATGCTCCGAATGATACTGTGCTTTATTCGTCATTGACTAAATCTGTAACAGAGACCGAGTTGCAAACGGCATCGGTTGTTGATTTGCTGATAGGAAAATTCTGCGGCCCTATGGGTACGGGATTTATGATAATACTGCTTATAGCTGCTGTGTTTCTTGTTTTAAGACGTTCGGTTTCGGGAATATCGTTTTTTACGCAGCTTGCAATAGTTTTCGGATATTCATTTGTGTACTATGATTTTAATGCTGTAAAGACTTTTAATTTGTTGTCATGCGGTATGATTGTTTTCGGGATAATATTTTTGTCCTGTGATTTTGCAACCATACCCAAAACACATTTGTCAAGATTTTTGTATGGAATCGTAATGGGTGTGTTGATACTTGTTTTTCAGTTTTATGCAAAAGTGGAAAATGCGGTAGTGTATGCTGCAATAATTGCAGCACCGATAGGGATCGCTTTGGATAAGCGTGCGCTGTCATTTGCAAATATGCTTAAAAAAGGAAATAAGCTTATGCTTGGACTGAATAAAGACCTGAAGAATATAGACGAAACTATTACACTTATAAACGGAAGTGAAAAGGATGGAAACGGAGACCAAACAACTGACCCAAGGAAAGATTGACGATAATAGAAATAAACCGATGAAAAAGGTTATATTTGATGCGGCTGTAAAAAAGAATGCGATCCTTGCATCCGGAATGGTAATTGCACCGCTTGTCGTTTATGCCGATACTTTTAAACACGCATTGACTTTGGTGATTTCGTTTTCAATGATAACGCTTATTACATTGATAGTTTCGATGATAATACCAAATAAAATGGTATATACAATAAGAATTATACTTCATACATTGATAGGTGCGGTCGCTTTTATACCTACAGCAATGATACTTGATAGTGTAATGCCGGACGAGATAAGCAGTATGGGAGTATATTTTCCGCTGCTTATAACAAATTCTATGATAATATCACGTTCTGATGATTCTCAATTGCACTTGGATAGAAAGAAAATGATAGCCGATACTTTGTTTGGTGTGATAGGATATGATGTTGCGGCATTGCTTTTCGGAACGGTGCGTGAGATAATATCTTTCGGTGAGTTTAATGGTAATATAATTGCAATGCCTGCTATTGTAAATGGCTTTGCTTATCCATATGGAGGATTTATTTTGCTGGGAATTTTTGCTGCGCTGCTGCGTGGGATTTTCCTGCTTGTAAGAAGGTTTAAAAGTTAGCTTGGAGTGAAAAAAATAAGGAGGGGTAATATGTCGTATGTTCTTCAGATACTTGCAGTATCATTTATTGCCATATTTGTTGAAAATGCGGTGTTTGCCCGTGCAATGGGAGCAAGTACCCTTATTGTTATTTCAAGGAACAGAAGAAATTTGCTTGGATTTGGTTGCTGTGTTATTTATTTTACGGCAGTGACGGGATTTTTGTGTTATTTTATTGATAAATGGATCGCATGGAATGAAAACAATTATATTTATGCGCCGGTCGTTTATGTAATGATATTGGGACTGGTGTATGTGATAACTTTGCTGTGTCTGTGGAAATTTACGTATAAATTTTTTGTTCGTATGCGAAAATATATACATATATCGGCATTCAACTGTGCGATCATAGGTGCTATGTTTCTTAATTCAAGCTATTGTACAACTTTGGCTGAGTATATTTTTTACGGAGTCGGAATGGGAATAGGCTTTGTATTTGCGGTTTATATGGTCTCGGTCGTGTACGACAGACTGTATTCGTTGGATGTTCCGTATCTGTTCAGAGGATATCCGCTATTGCTGGTTTATATAGGAATTTTAAGTATGGCTTTTTTTGGATTGACTGGATATCAGTTGTCATATTGATATATTAAAATAAAAAGAGGTGATCGGTGAAATGTCAAAGGGAATCGGAAGAAAAGTTTATAGGAGCAGCAGCTATAATAAGAAAAAACGTGTTAAGAAAGCAGTAGGAGTGTTTGTAGGAATAATATGTATTGCAGCGCTTGTTTTTGTGGGGTATAGCGCAGGTAAGCCTATATATGATTATTTAAATTCTAATGATATTTCAACGGAGGATACACAGGAACCTTGGAAACCTTCCATTTCAACAGAACCTGCAGATGAGGAAGATGATAGTACAGCAGGAGAAAAGGAAGAAGAGGATAATCGGGAGAATTTGCAGGAAGATGAAGAACAAGTGCCTGTAAACTCAAATGACTTTACAGCATGCAGGATACCCGAAGCTGCTCTTGCATCTGCAAATGAATTGAATGATTATATTTCACAGGTGAAAAACGGCGGATATAATGCAGTTATAGTAACGCTTAAATCGGAAGGCGGAAAAATCAATTACAATACATCTTCCGAGTTTGCCAAAACGGGAGCAGATGCGGTGCAGGGTACAATGCCTGCGGTACAGATCGCATCTATGATAAAAGGCGGTGGTTTAAAAGCATTTGCCGTTATTAATATTCTTGAGGATAATAACAGATACGGCGAAAATCGTGACGGTTCATATCATAACTCTGACGGTACGACATGGCTTGATAATGCACCATCAAAGGGAGGTAAACCCTGGCTGTCACCGTTTGAAACAGATACAGTCACTTATACCGAGTATTTGTTTGATGAAGTTTCTGAAGCAGGATTTGACGGAGTTATTGCAGAAGGGCTTGCTTTTCCGCATTTCAGAAATTCGGATATAAAGTATATCGGCGATATTGTAAACAGTCCCGACAGATATAAATCTCTTATTTCACTTGCCAATACGGCGAAAGCTGCAGCCGAAGCCAATTCCGCAAAGTTTATGCTTGATCTTAGTGCGGCGGATATTCTTAAAGGCGAAGCGGAGATCTTTAAGCCGGACGAGTTAGGAGAAATTACAGTCATGCTGAGTTATGACCCTGCTGAGCTTAATGAAACTATAGTTTACAATAATCGTGAGATAGTTCTGTCGGATATGTCGGCTGCAGAGAAATTCAAAGCCGTTATGGAGATTGTCAAAGCAGAGTCAGGGGACAGTATAACTATTATTCCGTGTATGAATTATGGTCAGTTTAATCAGACCGATTATAATGATACTATTGATGAGCTTATAAAAGAGCAGTATACATCTTATGCCGTAAAATAGAAATAAAAAAATTAAACGTCACCGAACAGATGAACGGTGACGTTTAAAATTTGTCGTAATAAAGATTACATAAACGGTAATTAAACAGCGCGGGTAACCTTGTTGGAACGGAGGCATCTTGAGCATACATAGATATGCTTAGGAGTACCGTTCACGATTGCCTTTACACGTTTAACATTTGGCTTCCAAGTTCTGTTGGTACGGTGATGTGAGTGGGAAACCTTTATACCGAAAGTAACACCCTTTCCGCAAATATCGCATTTTGCCATGGGATTGCACCTACCTTTCAAAATCTTTTACAAAATCAACGTTTCTATTTTATCACATTATTTTTTAAAATGCAAGTGTTTTTAAAAAAAAAAATTAAAAAACAGAATTTTTTAAAAAATTAACCATAATCGGCAGAAAATCTATTGTATTTTTGCGGAAAATATAGTATAATAGTTACGTTTAGTTGTTTTTGGAGTAATGGAGATAGGATATGAATGTACTTGCTCAGCAAAAAATAATATCGTTGCTTGTAAGAGCGCTTGTTCTTTTCACGGCATTTCCGATACATGAATCTGCCCATGCCTTGACAGCACATTGGCTTGGAGATGATACTGCTAAAAATCAAGGCAGGATATCACTTAATCCGTTTAAGCATATAACTTGGTTCGGAGCGGCATTTATGCTGTTTGTCGGAGTCGGTGTGGCAAATCCCGTTCCAATAAATGCCGGTAATTTTAAAAATCCAAAAGTAGGAATGGCGGTGTCTTCGCTTGCGGGACCATTGTCAAATCTGATATTGGCTTATGTTTCGGCTGTTGCATATAGAATTACTTTGGGAGTTATTTATTATGACGGCGTTTATAATGCTGTTGTCGATATTTTGCTTTACATATTTTACTATGCTTCTATGCTTAATATCGGATTGGCGGTTTTTAATCTGCTGCCCGTTCCGCCGCTTGACGGTTCAAGAATACTTACGCTTTTTCTTCCACAGGATAAATATTTCGGGATCATGAAATATGAAAGATATATTTTAGCTGTGATTTTTGTTGTTATGATCTCCGGTATATTGGATAAGCCGCTTATGTTTTTGCAGGATGCGGTTTGGAAATTTATGATACTGTGTACCGACTGGGTGGATATAATACGAATAATAGTAGGAGTAAATTGATTTGGATACGCTATCTTTTAAATTGGAGGTTTTTGAAGGACCGCTTGATCTGCTGCTGCATCTTATATCCAAGCATAAGCTTAATATCAATGATATTCCGATAGTAACTCTGGTTGATCAGTATATGGAATATATAAGCGATATGTCGGAAAATAATATGGATATTGCAGGAGAGTTCCTTGAAATGGCCGCTCATCTTGTGTATATAAAAACGGTATCGCTTCTCCCTAAGCGGGAGGAAGCTGAAACCATGAAAAAAGAGCTTGAGGGCAGACTTATTGAGTATTCCCTTTGCAAAAGAACTGCAGAGCTGCTTCAGAAAAAATATATCGGTGAGACTATTACGGTAAAGAAACCTATGAATATTACTTTTGACAGAACTTATAACGTTATACATGACCCCGAAGAATTGCTGACGGCTTATTTGGTAGTAAATATGAAAAAACAGGATGAGCCGGTAAAGCAGGAAGCGTTCAATGTACTTGTAAAGAGAAAGATCGTGTCGGTAACGTCAAAGATAATATATGTACTGCGTAAGCTTTATACAACGGGCGAATGCAGTACGGACGGACTTTTTGACGGTGTGAATGACCGTTCGGAAAGAGTTGCGGTTTTTTTGGCAATACTTGAATTGACAAAATCCGGACGTATATTGCTTAATGATGATAATACAATGATAAGCTTTAATACGGAACACAGAAAAAAAGAAGGTGAAACGCATGGCGCTGAATAAGGAAATATCAATAGTGGAAGCAATTTTGTTTGCAGGCGGAGAACCTGTTGAAATATCAAGGATCGCCGCTGCGTCCGGAATGGATACGGATACGGTAGTTAAAATAGTTCAGCTGATTAATGACAGATATGAGACAGAGGAAAGCTCCATGCGTGTTATAAGGCTGGAGGATAGTTTTCAGCTTTGTGTGCTGCCGGAGTATATAGAATATGTAAGAGCCGCTATGGAAACTAAAAAGAATACGCCGCTTTCATCTGCTGCAATGGAAGTGCTGACAATTGCCGCATATAATCAACCGGTTACAAAAGGTTTTATTGAACACGTCCGTGGAGTGGATAGTTCAAGCGTTGTAAATGCTCTGGTCGAAAAAAATCTTTTGGAAGAAGCGGGGCGTCTTGATGTTCCGGGACGACCTATTGCATATCGTACAACATCAACTTTTTTACGTTGTTTCCAGCTTTCCGGACTTGATGATCTGCCTGCTTTGCCGGACAGCGACGGACAGGTAAGTTTTGATGAAATTCTTATTATGAATCAGGAGATGCTAATACTCATGAATGAGGAAAAATTATGATTGCTTTGATTGTTATAGCGATAATTGTTCTGATATTTGCGATTTTGCTTAATTGTACGGTAAGAGCAGAAATGAAATATTACGGCGGCAAGTTTGATTTGCAGGTGAAGTATCTGCTTTTTACAATATATCCTGCTGCCGAAGAAAAAGAGAAAAAAACGAAAAAGTTCAAGAAGTCCAAGAGTTCAAAGAAAAAGGATAATGTTTCTTCCGGATTGACGGAGGATACGAATAAACTTACGGATGGTGAAAATACTGCCGATGGACAGGAATCGAAAATTGAAGATAATGCTTCTGAAGAAGTACCGGAAGATGATGAACTTTCAGGAAAGAAAAAATCCAAGAAAAAGTTTGATATGAAAAAATTTTCGGATATTATCGAAAAAGCAAAGATAATCTGGGAATTTTGTAAAAAGCCGCTTTTGATAATTTTGCGCAAGGTGTATTTTGACAATATGATAATCGATTTTAAAATAGGTGGTGAGGATGCTTGTGAAGCTGCCTTGAATTACGGTAAGATAAACGCTGTGTTTTATAATGCATTGACGCTTTTGCGTACATTTTTTACCGTATCGGTAAGAACGGTGGATATTGTCTGTGATTTTAATTCTAAGGAAAGTGTTTATGATGGTGAGGTTACGGTAAGACTCAAACCAATTACCGTTATCAATGCAGCGATAGTAGCATTGGTGGGATATTTGAAACATAAGAATGAACTTGACAGCGTCGGAAATGATGACGTCAATTCAGATATAAAGGCTGTAAATGCATAAGTATGTTTATAATATGAAAGGATGGTAAAAATGGAAGATAAAGTAAAAGACCTTGTAGGAACTGCCATGAGTAAAATAAAGGAGCTTTCCGATGCGGATACGATTATCGGAGATGCAATAAAGATCGACGGAAATATTACCATTATTCCCGTGTCAAAGGTTTCATACGGCTTTGCCGCAGGCGGTTCCGATCTGCCTTCCAAGACAAGTACGGGACTTTTTGGCGGCGGCAGTGGCGGAGGAGTAACAATTCAGCCTCTTGCGTTTATTGTTGTTGCAAACGGAGAAGTAAAGCTTCTTCAGATCAATCAAGATAAATCCTCTGCAGGTGCGATCGTAAATATGGTACCGGAGCTTTTTGATAAAGTGCAGAGCCTTTTTTCCAAGGATAAAAAAACAGAAATAAAGACTGATGTAACTGTTTGTGAAACCGAAGAGCTTACCGATGATGATACCGATAATGGTTTGGGAAATTCAGAGG
>CASFZT010000062.1 GCA_949299215.1 uncultured Ruminococcus sp. | reverse complement strand
GATGTCCCCCGCCTCTAAGGCGGCGGGTTCCATATTCAGTTTCAGTTGGGGTTCAATCCCCAACTGAAACTTCATCGCAGCTTCGCTGCGGCTTGCCACATTGAATGACGGGGCAAACCCCTTATTGAAAAAGTGCCGGTCAAGCTGACCGGCACTTTAAAAATTAAAGTAATAAAAAGAAAGATACCGCTCGTTCTGCATCCGAGCGGTATCTGAATGTTTGATGTCAGAATAACGTTTTTCAAACTATAAACACCGTAATGTTAGTTAGTAATCAAAAGTTATTTCATGAAATTTGCGCAATTCGCACCGTCTTAAACGGTATGGAATTAGCCTCTCTTCTTAGCAACTACAGCTGCAGCAGCAAGAGCTACAGGAATAACTGCGAGAGCGATAGGAGCGTTACCTGTTGCAGGGTTATCAACTTCAGGAACTTCAACCTCAGGCTCTTCAACAGGCTCTTCATCCTCGATTACTTCATCATCGATTACTTCTTCGTCAATT
Source organism: uncultured Ruminococcus sp. (assembly GCA_949299215.1). Lineage (GTDB taxonomy): Bacteria > Bacillota > Clostridia > Oscillospirales > Ruminococcaceae > UMGS363. The sequence continues at coordinate 8,817 of CASFZT010000062.1, read as the reverse complement.
ACTTCTTCATCGATTACTTCTTCATCAAGGATCTCGTCGTCTTCTGTTTCTGTGCCAGCATCAGTAGAAACGTCTTCAGACTCTGTGTTAGCAAAGACTACATCCATAGAATCCCAGTACCATGTTGTAGATGTAGCAAGTCTCATTGTGTGGAGGTATGTTACATACTCGTTAACAACTGCACCGTCAGCAACGTCAGCCCACTCGAAGGAGAGGGAGTTTACGCCGTAATCAAATGTATTGATATCGCTGAGGTTCATGGAGAAGCTGTCGTTAACAACGAGAGCGCCTGCAAAGAGGTTAGAGAATACATAAGAGTTAGAATATACATAACCTGTTGTCTCATCACCGTAGAGGTTGTAGAGGTGCTGACCGAATGATGTGCAGTCGATAGAACCGTTATCATCGTACTCGCCATTATCGTTAACCTTCTTAGTAGCTGTGTTGAACTTGAATGTAACTTCATCATAGTTAGAGATGATATCATTAAGTACAGCTCTTACGTTAACGTAGGAAAGACCATCCTTAACAAGGTTGTTTGCATCATTCTCAAGGTAAGAAATGATTTCCTGAGAACCTGTTGTGCCGTTAAGTGTTGTAGCCATAGGATACTCTTTATCAAGAGTAGAAGCAGCACTGTTCCATGCTGTCATTGTTGTGTTCATTGTCTGTGTAGCCAATTCAGTACCAGCTGCATCATAAGTAGTAAGCTGGAAGTTAATGTCACCATTAAGACCGAGCCAATCCGTATTTGTGTGCTGAAGCTTTGTTGTAACTGTGAAGTATGTTGCTGCGCCAGCAACAACACCGTTAGAAGTATCAGGCATTACAGGGATTGTTACCTGAACGCCATCTGCTGTGCCGAATTCGCCATAGTTAACTCCAACCCACGGAGAATAGTTGAGCTTCCAGTCAGCGCCTGTTACATTGAAGTTGAAAACGTCTGTCTTAATGTTGGCTTCCATATTGTAACCGGAAATTGTAAACTCAGTTTCAGCCATGTTCTTGAGGTATGCACCATCATCAGCATCAGCAACGAGCTTGATTACAATCTTTTCAGCGCCTGTTGTATCAATGCCGAAAAGTGTGGATGTAAATGTAGCGTCGCCGCCTTTTGTGTAAGTCTTCTTTACGAGGTTGTAGTTAAGAGAACCCTCTTCAGCGGAAACTGTTGTAGCCATTGCAGATACGGCTACTGCGCATGCTGCTACTGCAGCGATTGTCTTTTTCATGTTCATGAAAAATTCCTCCTTGTTTTGTTTCGTTTTTTCTTTATTTATTTCCAAACATTAATGGAAATCAATATTACTTTGCGGTCTGCATAAGCGTACTTAAACGCTTTCTGTATACCACGCTATTATTTTAACATTGTAATCTGAATGTGTCAATGTACATCTGCGCCAAATTTTCGCCGTGTTTTTCATTTATGCTGTACATTTTTCACTAAAAAATGCAATTTTCATAAGAAAACGGAAAAGATTTGTGTTACCGAGATGAAACCATCGTTACTGTTTTGTAATAACAACGTGAAAATTGACCGCCGTCACACCGTCCGTGTGATTAATAAAAGTATAATCTCATTTTCATTTTTTGTCAAGCATTTTTCAATTTTTCGTCATTCTATTTATAATTTCATTCGATTGTGCATAAATTTTTGCCGTATCCAGCGTTGTAAATTCCCCGTTTTCATAAAGTATGCGCCCTGCACACATTGTAAGCTTAACATTTGACTTTGTTCCGCTATATACTATATTTTCGGGGATGTTGTTCATCGGCTGCATATTCGGCATATTCAGATCAAGCACGATAAGATCGGCTCTTTTGCCGGTTTCAAGCGTATCGCAGTCATCAAGACCCATAGCCGCCGCTCCTCCGCAGCACGCAGCTTCAAGCACAGACCTCGCAGGCATTGCCGCCGCATCATTTGTAAGCACCTTTTGCAGCACTGCCGCAAGATACATCTCTCTGAACATATCAAGCGCATTGTTGCTCGCAGGACCGTCTGTGCCTATCGCAAGCTTTATACCACGCTTTTTCATATCGCAAAGCGGTGCAATACCGCTTGCAAGCTTGCAGTTGGACGCAGGATTTGTAACCGCCCACAACCCACGGCGCACAAATATCTCCATATCCTCATCATTCAGATATACACAGTGAAAGCCGCCGCCGCCGTATTCAAACATACCCATACTTTCCATAAGCGCCGTTGGCGTCATGCCGTTTCTCTGAATACAGCCCCGAACCTCGGAAACGGTTTCTGAATTATGTGTAAACACGGGCTGCTTATATTTTCTCGAAAGCTCCGCAATGCCCTTCATAATGGAAACGTCCGTTGTATACTCCGCATGAAATCCGAGCCTGTACGAAACAAACCCACTCTTATCCTTATACCTGTTATATAATGTATCAAGCTTGAGCAGTGCCGCATCACATTCCTCGGCAGATCCCGACACCGAGCCGCACATTATCGTGCGGAATCCCGTTTCCTCGGCGGCGGCAGCCATTGCCTGCGGTTCAAAGTACATATCAAAGCAGGCTGTTATACCGCTTGTTAGATATTCGGCATATGCAAGCTTTGCAAGCACATATATATCGTCTGCCGTAAGCTTTGCCTCCATAGGAAAGACCTGCTTGAAAAGCCAGTCGTTAAGCGGCATATCGTCCGCAAAAGAGCGCAGAAACGTCATTGCCGAATGGGTATGCGCATTTTTAAACGACGGCATTATCAGATTGCCGCCCAAGTTTATCTCACGGTCGAATTTTATATCCACCGGCGCATTTTTTTCTTCTCCGACATAAGCGATTCTGTCGTTTTCAACGTGCAGCTCACCGTAAAGAACATCAGAACCGTCCATTTTCAATATACGTGCGTTATAAAAGCGTATACTGCTCATTTACTTCCCCCCTTAATACTCAAATTCCTTTATCATTTCGGTATAGGGCAGCACTCTGAAACCGTTCTTTTCATACAGATGCACGGCAGCCGTATTTTCAGGCTCTACCTCAAGACGGAATCTGCACACCTGTCCGTTGAATTTCTTGTGTATAAACTTAAAGAATTCTCCGCCGATACCCTTGCCTCTGAATTCTTCCAGAATATAGATATCTTCTATCCACACGGTAAGTCCTGCCGACTCAGTCTGAAACGTCTTTGCAAGCGCCGCATAGCCTGCCTTTTGGCCGTCATACTCAAAAATATATCCTTCAAGATATACGTCAGAGCGCATCATTTCATTGAATATCGCCTCCAGCTTTTTCTCCGAAAGCGGTTTTTCAACAGCGTCCGAATGGTAAAACACATCTGCCGCCGACATAAAAAACTCACGGTCTTTTTCATTTATTCTTCTTATCATAATTATCTCTCCGTAACATTCAATTTAAAATAGTAGTCGTCCATAACATATCCTCCGCCGATATCGGCAGTTCCCTCGCCTGTCAGTTCAAAGCCGAGCTTTTTATAAACGCCTATCGCATTATCATTATGCTTATTCACGGTAAGTCTTATACCCGTCAGACCCTCTTCACGGCAAAGTTCCTTTAAAAACTCCATGGTTTTTGCGGCATAGCCGTTTCCTCTGTACTCTTTTTTAATGTATATTTTAGATAAAAAGAGTATACCGTTCTCCTCTTCATGAACGGCGGTATATCCCATATGCACTCCGTTTCTGTGTATGAAGAAGTATCTGTACCCGTCATTTTGTATCTGCTTTGTCATAGCCTTTGCGGATTGGAACATATCCACCATATAATCTATCTGACCGTCGGAGATTATTCCCTTAAAGCATTCGTGCCATATTTCGTCCGCAAGCTTTGCGGCAGTATTTATCTGCTCCTCGGTTTTCACCGGGATAAATTTTAAGTCGTTCATTTTTCTTCTGCTCCTTATATCGAAAAAAAATTTTTTTAATATTCTCTCGCATTCTTCCCTCATAATGCCGCCCACCACCTGCGGTTTATGGTTATAAGGCAGCTTTGAGAGATCGGTGACCGAGCCGAACGAGCCGTTCTTTTCGTCATATGCGCCGAAAACAACTCTGTCGATACGTGCGTTTATAACAGCACCGGCACACATAGGACATGGTTCAAGCGTAACAAACAAATCACACCCGGACAATCTCCAGCCGCCAAGACGTGAACAAGCGTCCTCTATTGCAGATATTTCTGCATGCCCTGTTGCACTGCGGCAGGCTTCACGTGTATTTTCCCCCACGCCGACTATCTTTCCGTCACTCTTTCTCACAACTACCGCACCTATCGGAGCTTCACCCCTGCCGGCGGCTCTGTATGCTGCTTCAAGTGCGGCTTTCATATAAACAATATCCTCCACAAAGACCTCCGTTTAAATTCAATAAGCGGCTTGCCCCGTCATTCAACGCAGCAAGCCGCAGTGAAGCTGCGATGAAGTTTCAGTTGAGGATTAAACCCAGCTGAAACTGAATATAGAACCCACCGCCTTAGAGGCGAGGACATCTTGCCTAAGTTATACGCACATTCATAAGCATAAGCAATATAACAAGCGTCACCCATACTATTATATATGTATTTGTAATGGCAATATAGCATTTCTTCTTTGTGCTCAGATATCTGCTTGATACGGGCATACTCATTTTTTCGCCATGCTTCATTATAAACGTCATAAGCGAAATAAGACCTATCATAACAGCCGCAAACATAAGTGCCATAAATACAACACCCTCTATCTCCTGCGGAAGATATCTTTCCGCCGCAGCCAGCAGATAAGCAAAGCCTACCGAGCATATGCGCATTATTATAGCAGTTTTTACTGAGCCTGTTCTCACGGTATAATATCCGATCACCGTAGTTACTATAAATGTATAGCAGAACATGAAAAGGTTATAGGATATAAGCGATGACACTATTGCCATTGAAACAATCGCAAAACCGTCGCCAAACTGTCTTACAAGCTGAAGCATAACGCCTCTTGCGCATATTTCACTCATAAACGGCACTACTATTATCTCAACAACAAGCAATAAAATAAGCGGTCCGGTTTCTTTCGGAAAATACATTGTTTCCACGATATTGATATGCAGCACGCCGAGTATCACATCATAAACGCCCGACGCAGCAGCAGCCACACCCGACACCATAAACGCAACAGGCACGGCGGTATTGAAAAGCGGCTTGTTTGTTACCTTCATCGGGAACATAACATTTATCGGCATATTTACAATGCTGTAGCAGTAAATGAGCGGAAAGAGTCTTTTTAGCACCGCCATGATAAAATTAAGCAAAACTATAATCCATTCATTGCCATATATCGTTCCGCTGAAATAGTCATAGTATATATCAACGCCAAGCTTGCTCAGCAGGTACGGCAGAACATATTTAAACAGTATATCCACGACCGACAGCAATATAAGGGAAATTCCGATTATATTATAAACTCTGCGTACGGAATTTGTTTCCGCCGTTTCGGGGTATGCCTTTACAAAACCGTAGCCGTCACGGTATGCAAGCTCATTCGGATTGTTTTCGTAATAAAAGCCGAGCGTATTCTTAGACTGCTTTCTCCATCTTTTGAACATATCATTATAGCTTTTATCCTGAAAGCGCCAGCTTATGCGGTCTTCATTCTTTTCCTTTTTTTTATGAGTACGGCTGTTTTCTTTATTCTCGTTCTCTGCCAAAGCAAATCCTCCTTCCTTTTCAATAAGGGGCTTGCCCCGTCATTGTAATAGTATCACATTTTAGTATATTTAGTTATATTTTAACAGAACAATATTAATAAATTACGTATCTTTGGTGTATATATTTTCAATATGCAAAATTTTACCTGCATATTTTAATTGTGAGCTATATTAATTATATAGCCATATTTTATTTACGATATACGCTTGTAATATATAGATATGTGAATTATAATACATATGAACAATCTTTCATATGTATTCAATAAGGGGCTTGCCCCGTCATTATAGAATAGAATGGAGAAAAATCTATGGAGAAAAGATATAACCGTGAGCTTATGTGCGAGGAAGAATGTGTGCATACCGACATTGTGTTAAAGGTAAAGGACGAGCTTCCCGATGAGGAGATCTTATATGATGTTGCGGAGCTTTTCAAGGTATTCGGCGACTCCACCAGAGTGAAGATAATATGCGTGCTTTTCCAAAGTGAAATGTGCGTATGCGACATAGCCGCCGTACTGGATATGACCCAGTCGGCAATATCCCATCAGCTGCGTGTTTTGAAACAGGCACGGCTTGTAAAATACCGCCGCAGTGGAAAAACTGTATACTATTCGCTTGCAGACGGACATATACAGAACATTTTCAATCAGGCGTTTGAGCATATAATGGAATAAAGGGGGCTATATATATGGAATTTTATCTTGACGGACTGGACTGTGCTCACTGTGCGGAAAAAATACGCTCCGCCGCAGAAGAACATCCGCAGATAAAAAATGCGCAGATGAACTTTATGGCGAAAAAGCTTATAATAACTCCTCATGAAAATACGGACGAGGCTGTGCTTTGCGGCGAAATAGATCGTATAGTAAAAAGCTTTGAGCCGAACGTAAACACAAGTCTTATTACAAAAGGCAGCACAGCAAACGGTACGAAAAAGCTCGTGCTTTCCGCAAGCGGCGGCGAGTATAAAAAATGTGCTGAAAAGCTGTGCAGCTATGCAAAAGCATTGCGCTCGGTCGAAAATGCACGCTTTGACAGCACGGGCAGACTGGAAATTTTCCTTGCGGACGAAAAAGCACACGACATAGTAAAAAGCGCCGTGATATCATATGCAAAAGCGCTTTTTCCCGATACAAAGCTTCTTGCGGAAAATGAAACGGCAAAGCGTGGTATAAAGTCCAAAACGGAAATACCCGTATTTACAATAGTACGTCTTTGTGTTACCGCAGTTATATTTGCGGCAGGACTTTTTCTGCACGGCAGCCGTTATGCACTGTGGATATTCCTTTCAGCATATGCGATAATCGGCTCGGATGTAGTCATAAAAGCAGTCAGAAATATCATCAAGGGACGTCCGTTTGACGAATGTTTTCTTATGACTATCGCTACCATAGGTGCATTTTTCATAGGCGAATATCCCGAAGGTGCGGCAGTCATGTTTTTATATCAGTTAGGCGAAATGTTTCAGGATATTGCGGTAAACCGTTCAAGAAAAAATATTGCCGAGCTGATGGACATCTGTCCGGATACAGCAAATGTAAAGCGCGGCGGAGAAATAATATCGATACCGCCGGAAGATGTATCCGTAGGTGAGATAATTACAGTAAAGCCGGGCGAAAAAATACCGCTTGACGGCGAGGTCATCTCCGGAAATTCATCGGCAGACACATCTGCACTCACGGGTGAAAGCGTACCCAAAAGCATTTCTCCCGGAGAAAATGTACATAGTGGATATGTTAATTTAAGCGGAGTTATAGAGATACGTACATCAAAACCATACTCCGAATCGACCGTATCGAAAATTCTGGAGCTTGTGGAAAATTCCGCCGCCAAAAAGGCACGCACGGAAAATTTCATAACACGCTTTGCAAAAGTATATACGCCATGCGTTGTTGCGGCGGCTGTACTTCTTGCGGCAATACCAATGATCATAAAAGGTGAATATTCCTCGGATTTTCTGTACAGGGCGTTGTCATTCCTTGTTGTTTCCTGTCCATGTGCGCTGGTTATTTCCGTACCGATAAGCTTTTTCGGCGGAATAGGCGGTGCGTCATCAAAAGGTATACTTGTAAAAGGCGGAAACTGTCTTGAAAATATGTCTAAATGCAGGACTATTGTATTTGACAAAACGGGCACCCTTACCTGCGGCAGCTTTTCCGTAACGGAGATAAATGCTGTCGGTATGAGTGAAAACGAGCTGCTCACACTTGCCGCCTCCGCCGAAAGCATATCCACTCACCCTGCCGCAGTTTCCGTGACAAAATATTACGGCAAACCGATATCCTCCGAAATATCCGCAGAAGAGCTTCCCGGACGGGGCGTCAAGGCGGATATTGACGGAAAAACCGTACTTGTCGGAAATATGCAGCTTATGTCCGACAATGGGATATCCGCAGAAAAGGCAGACGGGGCAGGAACTATACTATACATTGCCGCAAACGGAAAATATGCAGGATATATACGCATTTCCGACACATTAAAGCCTGATGCAAAGAACGCACTTGCCACTATGAAAAAATCCGGGCTGCGTACGGTCATGCTCACAGGCGACCGCAAAGCTTCTGCAGAAGTCACGGCAAAGGAACTCGGCATTGACGAATATTATGCGGAGCTTTTGCCGGGTGACAAGGTATCAAAGCTTGAGGAAATAATGTCCGGCGGCAGCGTAACGGCATTCGTCGGTGACGGAATAAACGATGCTCCCGTTCTTACACGTGCGGATGTCGGAATTGCAATGGGTGCGCTTGGGTCGGATGCTGCAATTGAAGCAGCGGACGTTGTACTTATGACAGACGAACTGCAAAAAATAAACGAGGCAATATATATCTCAAAACGCACAAAGGGTATCGTAATGCAGAATATTATATTGTCGCTTGCGATAAAGGGAGTTATACTTATTCTTACGGCGTTTGGCATCACTTCAATGTGGATAGCGGTATTCGGAGATGTCGGCGTTGCACTCATAGCGGTGCTCAATGCCATGAGAGCAAGGGTCGTAAGGCACATGAGATAAAAAATAAAGCATCGGATACCCCGATGCTTCAGCTTGCCGAAAAAGTAAATTTGCAACACGCTTTCTTACGATACACACAAACCCTCACAGCCTTTTATCCAATATTTTTTAAATATTGGCGAGGTTTCCAAAGGGCGAGGAGCCCTTTGG
>CASFZT010000061.1 GCA_949299215.1 uncultured Ruminococcus sp. | reverse complement strand
CGATGAAGTTTCAGTTGGGGATTGAACCCCAACTGAAACTGAATATGGAACCCGCCGCCTTAGAGGCGGGGGACATCTTGCCTAAGTTATATATAAATTTTTATATGCATATTTTACTATACTGCCGCCGTTTTATCAATATTTTTTAATATTGTATCCATTTACTTTATTCAATTAATGCCAATGATTTTTTTCTGATACATATTTTTTAAGTATGACCGTATAATTCCACAAAAGCTGTCAAAACTATGCTTGAGGCAAAACGCCTATCTTCAGAAAGGATTGGTCATATATGAAAAATATCTTCAAAAGCAAAAGAAGCTTTACCATTGCATTATGCCTTTGTCTGCTTGCCGTAGGAGGTGCCGGCATCTACTCCTACACAAAGATTGCAGACAAGCTCAACGACTCTCTTATCGGACAAAACAGTAATACATCGGACCCGACCGTGATCACCGAACAAGCCGTTGACTCTCCTCAGACAAGCGTAACCAAGCCGCCTGAAACCTCCGCAGCTACCGAAGCTGACTCTTCCGAAAATGCCAAGGAAGTCGAAGCTCCCGTTACGGACATAAAAAAAGAAGAACCTGCCGTACCGCAATCCATTGTACGTCCTCTTGACGGCAAGGTATTAAACGCCTTTTCCGGCGGTGAGCTTGTAAAATCATCCACGCTTAATGTATGGAAAACCCACGACGGTGTTGACATTGCAGGTGAGCTCAACGAAAAGGTGAAGAGCATGACAAGCGGCACTGTCACGAGAATTTATGAGGATCAGATGCTTGGAGCGTGCGTTATAATCGACCACGGAAACAATCTTGAGGGTTACTACTGCAACCTTAACAAGGACATTCCCGTTATCGAGGGACAGAAGGTATCCGCCGGCACAATAATCGGTTCCGTCGGAAATACTGCTGAAAGCGAGATAAAGGAAGCCTCACATCTCCACTTTGCACTCAAAAAGAACGGCGAATGGATAGACCCAATTGCTCTTATATCGGGTGAGGGCAGCTAATCATTCTAAAAAAGGATGCGGCACAATGTGCGTATCGTAAGAAAGCGCATTACAAATTTACTTTTTCGACAGACTAAAACAGGCTGCTGTACGTTTTACCGATACAGCAGCCTGTTTTCATGCATTTAATTATTATATACCGCAATTTCTTCGTCAATGATATTTGAATATGTTTCTCTTGTCTGAACCCAGTTCTCGGAAAGCTCATTTACAACGCCCTCATAGAGAATGCTCATAACTTCATCGCCCATATATGTGCTGAGACCATAGCCATAGTCATATGCCTGTGTAAACTTCTCATCATCATAGAAATCCATTGCAATATCATACATTTCGGATGTCCAGCCGGGGTTGTTCTCAAGGTACTTCTGCTTTGCAACATCGGTATACTGCTGATCATAATTTACAAGTCTGTTGCAGTCCAGCCATGCCTTTACTACATCGCCGTTCTCGGAACCCTTTACCCACATATATGCGTGTATCTTATTTGATACATAATACTTATCGGATTCAGCATCTTTCGGGAAAGGTACTATTTGGATCGTATCATCGGGCATTGATTCAGCAGCTGCGTTATATGCCCATGTTCCCATTGAATAGAACAGCAGGTCATCTGTTGTAAATGCAGATTCGCCGCCTATCCAGCCGCGCTTAACAAGATTATTCTTGAATATATCTTCAATTACAAGCTGTGCTCTTTCGATCTTACCGCTGTTGATGTTATTTGTAAACTTTTCGCCGTCATATGTTACTACCGTATCACCTGATGTATATACAAATGCATTTGCCCACCAGCCGCCTATACCATAACGATCGGAGCCATTCTCAACATATGTCTTCATCATATCGGTAAATGTGTCCCAGTTCCACTCGCCCTGTGTATAGAGTGTATAAGGATCCTCAAAGCCCTCTTCTTCGATAATTCTTGTGTTATACATAAGGACCTGAGTATCGTTAAACGCATATCCGAGCGGTGCGATATAATGTTCGCCGTTCCAAAGGAACTTGTCGGCTGTGTCCTTTACATCTGCCCACATCGGGTCTTCCCAGTCAATAAGCGAATCTATCGGCTGATACTGTCCCTTTGAAATATCATAAGGGAATGAACGCCATTCATAAATAAAGATATCCGGTGAAGAACCGCCTACAATAGCTGCTGCAAGGTCATCAAAGCGTTTATCATCAGTTGTGGGAATATACTCTATCGAAGCGCCGTAAGTATCCTCGAAAAGCGCAAGCTCCGCACTTCTTTCGGGTGAGTCATTTGTAGGATTAAGGTCATATATACCCATCCACTTCAATGTTTTTCCGCTGATATCCACTTCTGTTGAAAGAGTGCCCTCATCAACAGTTACTTCAATATTATCACCTGTCCACTCCGTCTTTGATGTAGTTGTAATTTCTTCTGTCTGTTCGCTTTCGCCGTTTGAACAAGCTGTAAACGATGCTGTCAACATCACAGCCATAAGTCCTGCGGCAATTTTCTTATAATTCTTCAAAAACAATTCCTCCTCATTTGCATTTCTTAAAACAGTCTTCCATGTAAACGTTTGCAATAATGTATTTTGATTATATCATACCTTAACAAATTTGTCAACAAGGCAGTTAATATTTTATTATTAATGCACAATATTCAACTCCTCAATTTGTGCAAATAAAATTTTTTAAAGCATAAAAACTTGAAACTGAATATGGAACCTGACGCCTTAGAAGCGGGGAACATTTTGCCTAAGTTATAATGCCTTCATACGAAAACGTATAGTACATAATCAATGTGCAGATAATTATTAAAATCGTCGTTGACATCGCTCACGCTCACTGTTATAATATAACTTAAGCAAGAAGTTTCGCTGCGGCTTGCCGCTTTGAATGACGGGGCAAGCCCCTTATTGAAAAAGAACTTATAACGGAGGATTGATATGATGTATCTTGCCAACGATAAGCGATATGACAAAATGGTATATAACCGATGCGGAAACAGCGGTCTTAAGCTGCCTGCCGTTTCACTCGGGCTATGGCAGAATTTCGGTTATGCCGACCGCTTTGAAAATGCGGAAAATATGTGCCGCACGGCTTTTGACCTTGGTATAACCCACTTCGACATTGCCAACAACTACGGTCACCCTTACAACGGCTCTGCCGAGGAAAACTTCGGACTTATCCTTGACAGAGGTTTGCGGAATTACCGTGATGAATTGTGTATATCAACCAAAGCGGGATATGATATGTGGGAAGGACCATACGGTTGTAAAAACGGCTCACGAAAATATCTGACTGCTTCTCTTGATCAGAGCCTGAAAAGAATGAAGCTTGATTATGTAGATATATTCTATCACCATATATTCGACCCGGAAACGCCTCTTGAAGAAACGGCGCTTGCTCTTGATAATGCCGTAAAACAAGGCAAAGCTCTCTATATCGGCATCTCAAATTACAATAAGGCTCAGACAGAAGAAATTATGTCTATATTTAAAGAACTGCATACTCCGTTTATTGTAAATCAGCCGTCATATTCAATGCTCAATCGTTGGATAGAACATGACAGACTGCGTGATTTTGCAGCCGAAAAAGGAATAGGACTTGCCGTTTTCTCTCCGCTTTACCAAGGCTTCCTGACTGACCGATATCTCAACGGTATTCCGTCGGATTCAAGGGTTGGCAAAGGTAACACATGGATAGGAAACGAGCTTAATGACGCAATGCATAAAAAACTGAACGCACTTAACGATTTAGCACATAACAGAGGACAAAAGCTGTCACAGCTCGCTTTGTCATGGGTGCTGCGTGAAGGAAAGGTAACGACTGTTCTTATCGGTGCAAGCAGACCCGAACAGATAATTGAAAATGCCGAAGCAGCATATAAAACCGATTTTACATCAGACGAAATAAATGAAATTGAAAGAATACTTGCTATGTAATATACTATAATAAGAAAGAAGGACGATTTTTATGGGAAAAATTCTTGTAACGGGCGGAGCAGGCTTTATCGGAAGCCACACTTGCGTAGAACTTCTTGAGGCAGGCTATGAAATTGTCATAATGGACAATTTCTGCAACTCCAAGCCGGAGGCTCTTAACCGTATCAAAAAGATCACAGGCAAGAACTTTGATTTTTATGAAACCGATATGCTTGATTATGAAGGCACCTGTAAAATCTTCAAAGAGCAGAATATCACAGCAGTAATTCATTTTGCCGGACTTAAGGCTGTTGGCGAGTCCTGCGAAAAGCCTCTGGAATATTATCATAACAATATCGGAGGTACTATAAACCTTGTAAGAGCAATGAAGGAATACGGCTGCAAAAAAATGGTATTTTCCTCCTCGGCAACGGTTTACGGCATGAACAATCCTATTCCGTATATTGAAACATATCCTACCTCCGCAACAAATCCGTATGGCTATACAAAGGTCATGATTGAGCAGATATTGACCGACGTTTCAAAGGCAGACAGCGAGTGGAGCGTTTCGCTTCTCAGATATTTCAACCCAATCGGTGCGCATGAAAGCGGTCTTATCGGTGAAAATCCAAACGGCATACCAAATAATCTTATGCCATACATTGCGCAGGTCGCTGTTGGAAAGCTCGATCATCTCAATGTTTTCGGAAATGATTATGATACGGTTGACGGTACGGGCGTTCGTGACTATATTCATGTTGTAGATCTTGCAAAAGGACATCTTTGTGCTTTGAAATATGTACTTGAGCATAACGGAACAGACGCTGTAAATCTCGGCACGGGAAAGGGTACAAGCGTACTTGAGCTTGTTCACGCATTTGAAAAGGCAAGCGGCGTAACTATCCCATACAAAATTGTTGACAGGCGTGCAGGTGACATTGCGGAATTTTATGCAAATACAGATAAAGCAAAAGCGCAGTTCGGCTGGACGGCTGAATACGGAATTGAAAAAATGTGCGCTGACAGCTGGAATTTCACAAAAAACAATCCTAACGGACTTTAATATAAATGGAGGCTGATACTCATGCTATTTGACTTCACCTACTACAATCCTACCAAAATTTATTTTGGCAAAAATTCGCTTGATAATCTTTCGGGAGAACTTGCGAATTATGGAAAGAACGTCCTTTTGGTATATGGCAAGGCGTCTGTAAAGAAAAACGGCATATATGATAAGGTAATGACAGTTCTTGAGTCTGCCGGAAAGAATGTAACCGAACTTTCCGGAATAAAATCCAATCCTACCTATACACAAATGCTTGAAGGAGCAAGACTTGTCCGTGAAAATGATATAGATTTAATTCTTGCGGTAGGCGGCGGATCTGTTATCGACTGCTCAAAGGGCATTTCCGCAGCGGCATACTGCGAAGGTGACCCTTGGGAAAAATACTGGATCAACGAAGAACCGGTAACTCATAAGGTTGTGCCGGTAGGCAGTGTCCTTACCATGGCAGGAACAGGCTCGGAGATGAACGGCGGCTCTGTTATCACGAATGAAGAAAAGATGCTTAAAAAAGGAAGAGTTTTCGGAACGAATCTGTATCCTAAATTTTCGGTGCTTAATCCAGAATTCACATATACCGTGCCGAAATATCAGATGGCAAGCGGAATTTTTGATATTTTTTCTCATCTTATGGAGCAGTATTTTTCGGGAGAGGACGATAATACCAGCGATTATTTGATCGAGGGAGTCATGGAGTCTCTTGTAAACAGCGCAAGAACAGCCATGAAAGATCCGCAGAATTACGAAGCACGAAGCAATATTATGTGGTGTGCGACTGTTGCGCTTAATACAATAACGGGTGTATCAAAGTCACAGGACTGGGAAGTGCATATGATCGAACACCAGGTAGGAGCATATACGGATTGCGCACACGGCGCAGGGCTTGCCGTTGTTTCCGTGCCGTATTATAAATATATTTATAAGTATGGTCTTGACAGATTTGTCAGATTTGCAAAGAAGATATGGGAAGTTGACATTTCCTCAATGTCCAAAGAAGACGCCGCTTTAGCGGGAATTGACGCCCTTGCGGAGTTTATCAAGGAAATTGAACTTCCGTCTACCCTGCGAGAGCTTGGTACAACGGAAGAAATGCTGCCAAAAATAGCCAACTCCACAGCACTTGGCGGAGGCTATAAGCAGCTTTCCGTAAAAGATGTTCTTGAAATTTTAAAGACGGCATATTAATTTTCAATGCGAGGAACATCTTGCCTAAGTTATATATACACAAAACTCCCGACAAACATTTCCGCCTGCCGGGAGCATTTTTTATTTAAGGGATTCTGCCGGTATCTCGCTTTGTGCAATATCTATTATCTTATCGTCATTTATCATGAGTATATCGCCGTCAACACGTCTGTTGCGCGCAACTCCGATAAAATACCGCGAATTTATTATCATGTTCATACTTGATTTTCCCTCTATCTGAAGAATACTGTCCACCGCCAGCACCTTGTCGACTGCTATTGCAAGATTATAGCTCTCAGTCTTAAGAAGTATAAAGGTTTCACGGTAAAAAGAACGATACTTTCTTTTTGATTCATCGATAATTGCTCTTATTTCCGGAACATACTCCTCCGCAACCATACGCACAAGCTCTTTCAAGCGGAACGTTTTTTCCGGAGAATCGGGCATTGCTCTTGCTGACGCTATCAAGTCGGCTGTATAATGGAGCTGTTTATGCGGTTTATCTATCTTATGCAGGACATAATCTGCATTGACCGCACTTTTCTTATATTCATCATACCATATGCCAAACTTGCAGGCATGAGGGTCTGAAGTAAGCGTAAATTCCTTGTCCTCCGCTACGGAACGTTCCAATTCTTCTGCCCACTCCAGATGATCCCGTTCACGCCGGTCCATCATTTCTATAAAGCTTTGGCACTCCTCTTCAAGAGATTTTTTCTTAAACAGCTTACGCATATCAAGCAAAGGATAAATTTCACCCCTCACCTCAATTACGCCTCTGTAATTTTCCGAGGCATCGGGGATAGGTGTGATCCGATCGGGCGGAGTAATTATGCTCGTTACATTTTTACTGTGAATCGCATAAATATTATCGCAAATATTAAATATCAGCCAAGGCAAACTATTATTTGACATTTTTTCCGTAAATACTTTTGCTTCGTCCATAGATGGCACTCCCCTACCTAATGTTAAAACCTGTCCGCATGTCAGAAATGCAAACAGGTTATTAAAGCACATATCAATAACCGTAAAATTATCGGTACATACCCTTACATACTTATTATAAAGTTTACCATTCCGAAAGAGAAGTTTACCGGTATCACATACGCTCCGCCGATATCATCAAGAGTAAGCTTGTCATAGTACGACTGCGGTTCAAGCTTTAACTCTATTCCCTCTTCGTTTGAAACATTTATTGCAAAAAGACCATTATGCAAATTAAGGAACTCGCTTATACAATCCTTCGCATAATCATTATTCGTTTCAATATGCTCATTCGCAAACCTTGACGCAAATTCAGCTGAGGTAAATTCATCCGCTTCAATAATCGTAATTGCGGAAAGACCTCCCGATATACGCTGTCCTATACATTCCATTATGATCCTGTTGCCAATAATATCAGCTTCAAGCGGTGTAAAGTCATCGCCTATAAAACGAATGAGATTCTTAAACAATAATGAAAGATATCCGGTAAAATATTTGATATTCTTGTTTTCATCGCCAAATTTATAAAAATTACTTATAAATTTCTGAGCCTGTTTGGAATCTGCATTGTAAAAATCAGCATCTGTTATTCCATTTTCCGACTTATATGCGGAAAGTGCAGATTCAAACTGTGAATTGGTCATATATCCATTATCCACAAGAGCCTGACCCAAAAGCAGATGTCCGCTCGGCTGTGTATTGAACAGCTCCTCTACCTGGTTTCTGGTAAGGTACCCCATTTCAACCATAATGTCACCAATTCTTTTGTCCACCCTCTGCTGCTCGGCATGAACCTTGTCGACCTGCTCTGCTGTCATAAGTCCTGCATTTATAGCAAGCACACCAAGCTTGAGGCGTGTATTCTTCTGCTGCTGAAGTGCCTCTGCAAGATGCTCGGGAGATACCAATCCCTTATTTAAAAGATAGTTACCAAAAAATTGAGTAAACATTCATACCCCCCCTTATTCTTACGCTTTTATTTTTTCCAGTATCTTAACTATATCTTCCTCGGTAATAGGCTTCTGAATAAAATCAAATGCTCCTGCTTCAATCGCTTCCTTCAGATTGCCCTGTGTACCTACCGATGAAGCCATTACTACCTTAGCCTCCGGGTTAAGTGACTTTATATCTTTAAGCGCATCTACTCCTGTCTTTTCAGGCATTACTATATCCATAAAAACAATATCCGGCATATACTCGGCATATTTCTGTACTGCCTCATTTCCGTTTACTGCTTCATGGATCTCAGAAACACCCATTCCCGAAAGTGCGCTGCTCATTTTCTTCCTAACAAGCGCAGAATCATCGCAAATGAGTACTTTTAGCTCCTTAGACATAATACACACACCCCTGATTTCACATTAAAATAACGGTATCATACATTTACAAATATCACACAGTACCAAAGCTTATAATATTTACATTTATATTATACATTAAATCTAAAAAAATTGCAAGAACAAATCTCTATTTTTTTTAATATAATTTATTGCTTATTACTCATCAAAATTGTGCATAAAGTATTAATAATACATTTATTTAAGAAATTTATCCCGTTTTTTGTTTTATTTTTGAAGTGTATATTAACCAATTTTGTTGATACGTCATAATGGTGTAAAAATAAAATCATGCTCTTTTTGATGTATTTTTTAAAAACATTTGACTTTTTTTAAAATAAGATGTATAATATAAGTAGAAATCATAATCAAATTACTTTTGCGGAATGGAGGTACACAAAATGAGCAGCTATAATTCACTTTTAACAGCAATGAAAAATATGAATATAAAAGTAGATCAAACAATAGAACGATTTGTAGGAAATACAGATTTGTATGTAAAATTCTCGGTAAAATATTCACTCGAAAACCGTATGCCCGATATTTTTGCGGCATATGACGCCAAAAGCACAGATGATCTTATCATGCTTGTACACAAACTAAAAGGAGCTTCCGGAAATCTCGGCATAGACGACATTTATTTTTCTGCCGAGGAGGTCATAAAGCAGCTTCGTTCAGGAAGCTATGACGGTGTTAAAGAGATGCTGGACGACATCTCGAAAAAATACAGCGACATCTGCCATACCATACAGGAAAACACGCCTAAAGACTTCGACCCCAATCTGGAGATAAAGGTATGATGAAAAATATGCAAACAAATTTCGTGCAAAGCCGTCAAGCAGGCTTTGCACAGTATTGCCTTAAATTCTCTGTAGCCTTCTCTGTTTGTTGTTGCATAGTTCAGAATGCGGATAAAACAATGATACGT